>JAHIYT010000121.1 GCA_018814945.1 Patescibacteria group bacterium | reverse complement strand
TGCCTTACCACTTGGCGACTCCCGAGCGGAGTGTTTAACTCTGTTTACTTTTGGATTCTAATATTCTTTTTAATTCATTACCACCCTTTAATTTCTTGAGATATTTCTCTCTTTTTATTGCCTCACCCCTTGATTCAAATTTCTCTGAATAAATTATTTCAAATGGTCTTCTTTGTCTTGTTGATTTTACATGTCCGTTATTATGTCGATTTAATCTTTTTTGAAGATTGTATGTTTGGCCTACATAAAGACAATTATCTTTACAGCTTTTGAGTATATACACATAATTCATTTTTTGTACTTAAATTCTCTTATTTCTTACCGAATGTCCCGCCAAGGCGGGATGCCTTACCACTTGGCGACTCCCGAGCGGAGTGTTTAACTCTGTTTACTTTTGGATTCTAATATTCTTTTTAATTCATTACCACCCTTTAATTTTTTTAAATAGAATGTCCTAAACGGAACATTTGATTGATTAATTGCTAAACCAGTTTATCAGAAAGCTAAATTCAGTCAAATGGTTTTTTTGGTTAATTTCTTGGCAAAAACTAAGTTAATAAGGTACTATTTCCTTGTATCTTAACTTATAAAAGCTATGAAAAAATTATTAACAATACTTTTTGCTATTTTATTCCTGTCTGCATGTCAGACCAACTTGATCATTAGTACGGAAGATGAAGAGCCTAGTGATGAAGTTATGATGGAAGAGATTTTGGAAGATGAGGTTATGGAAGATGAAGTTATGGAAGATGAAGTTATGGAAGATGAGGTTATGGAAGATGAGGTTATGGAGGAAGAAGATGCTGATGCTGAGGAAGTAACTCCTGAAGCAATGGAAAAGCCTAAAGCTGACATTGATGAACCTGAAATTGAAGTTATGGAACTTCCTGAGGATGATGGAATGAAAGTATTAGATTTAGATTTACAAGAATAATACCAAATTATATGCGTTATATTATTATACTAATATCAGCTTTACTTTTGTATGGCTGTGGAACTGTTGTGCAAAGGAGTGATGTTGATCTGACTCAGCAAATAGTTGTTGAGGAGGCTGCTAATACCGATATGCAAACCTTTGTTATGACCGCAGAGAAATATAAGTTTACCCCAAGTACTATTACGGTAAATGAAGGTGATCTAGTTGAACTGACAATATCAAGCACTGATGTTGAACATGGTTTTAGCCTCCCGGACTTTGGAGTAAAAGAGGATTTACCTGTAGGCAAAGCAGTTACAGTTATCTTTACAGCTGATAAGAAGGGCACTTTTGAATTTCGTTGCAGCGTTCTCTGTGGTTCTGGACATGGAGATATGAAAGGCACTTTGATCGTTCAATAATATGAAAAGATTCCTTCTAATCACAGCATCTGTATTATTACTCGCTGGTTGTGGGTCTAACAATGATTCCTTAACTCAGATAGAAAATAAAAAACCTAGAATTCCTCAGTATGAATTTAAGGCGAGTATTTTGGATCACGATTATTCCAAGTACGATATAGAGGACATGGAAAAGCTTCTTGAGGAGATTGATAAAGATTTAACCCGTCCGAATATTACCGAGGAAGATATTCGCAGGGGTTGGTATTTGGGTGATTATGGAGATAGAAAATATGGAACTCCTGATTCCTGGATATGGGAAGATGCAGACAATGAATCTCGTTGGGTTAGTCCTAATGCCCTTGAGGAAGTCGATTATTTTGAAGTAAAACAACTTTGCTCTTCTACTGCAGGTACGTATGTTATATCTTGTATTGATACTGAGATTGTAGAGTGTGAATATGTTCCAGAAACAGAATGTAAGTGTGTAGACGGAACTAAATGGGTAAACAAGCAGGGGTGTATTCTGCTTGGTGAAGAGAGTGAAGAGGAGAGCTTTATATCAATTTCTCAAGACGAGCTAAAGAGAGGATGGTACCAAGGTTTGCCTAGTGAAAAGAAGCTAAACACGCCTTCAAGTTGGATTTGGATCGAAGGTGGACAAGATTCCAGATGGCAAAATCCTGGTACTAATAACTAAATTAAAAGATTAATAAGTTAAAGTTAAAAATTGTCGGTGCTTTTTTATTGCCAGTATTCTTACTGAGTATGTTTGTTGTGCCAATTGATTCGTACGCAAAGACATCACAAAATTTTGCTTGGCAATATGGTCTATTAGTTCATCAGGCTAATCGGGATAAAATCATGACAAGAATTCAGGTTCTTACGGTTCTTCTAAGATTCTTTCCAGATGCTTCATTAGAGATAGATATACATGATGATGAATCTATCTGTAGTTTTGATTTCTTTGATTGTACTGATCGTTTCTATGGTTATAGAGAAATTACTCAGAAAGAATTTTTGCTGTGGATTCATTATTTAAAGAGTATGAATGAATGTATAGATATTGGCGATTTTGATAATAATTTATACTATGATCTTTGGTTTGAAGCTCGTAACAACAACTGGCTTACAGGAAATGAAATCACTTATGGAGTTTTTGAAGATTTTTTGTATAGATACTCAGTTTCTGATAAATTTTTTAATCATCCATACTATGAATCACTGGTTCTTGATATCGATGAAATAACTACTGACCGTTTTAGTGAAATAGATGATCTCCCGACTCTTCAAAGTGATTTGTTTAAACATATATTAGAGCTTAAATCTCTAAGTAATAGAACAGGGGCTGAAAAAGTCGCATTGGCAGAATTAAATGGTTATTATCAAAGATTTAAGGAATTGGAAGGTGAAATTAAGGAATTAAATCATCCATTTAATTTGATACCTACTTTACCCGGTTATATTAAAGAAAATATTACTAAATATGGTCTGGAGGGAGTTCTTTCTCAAATAAGCTACGACTACTCATCAAATATTGTAAATAGAAAACATAATCTAGTTACAGGTGTCAGTAAAGTGAATGGCAAGGTTTATATGCCAGGGGATGTAATGGATTTTATGGGGGAGCTTTCCGATAAAAATTGGTGGGATTATAAATGGGGTTGGGTGATTATAAATGGGCAAAGTGAATGGTTGCTTGGTGGCGGATTGTGTGGTTCTGCAACTATGGTCTTTACCCCCTCTTGGCTGGCAGGGCTTCAGATAATCAAAAGATATCCACATAGCTTGTATTATAATAGTCTTTATCCGGTAGAATCCCTCGGTTTAGATGCTACGATTTATAGAGGAAGTCATAAAAATTTAAAAATTAGAAACAATACAGATGATCCAATAATTTATTATGTTGAGGATGATAAAGAGAATGAAGTGCTTACTTTGTATATAATAGGTAATTCTCCTTATAAAAGTGTAGAGATAGAAGGGCCAATTCAAATAGACAAAACTACTTATAAATGGATTAGGAAAATGGAGAATGAAGATGGCACTGTGAATACTGAGGAATTGGTTACGAAATATTGGGGGATATATTAAAAATTTCAATTTACAATTTACAATTTTCAAATGAAAAAAATTCTAGTTATGATGTCAGCAATATTCATTTTGACTGCGTGTGGTAGTAAATTGCCGGATCCTAATATGCCGCTGCCTACAGAGCCGCCGAATCCTGAGTTAATGGAGCCTTCATCCGCTCCGCAATAAAACATATGAGCTTAGTCAGATTAAATAAACATATAGCAAGCTTAGGTATAGCTTCGCGCAGAGAAGCTGATGTTTTGATAGAAAATGGAGAAGTTAAAGTAAATGGAAAAGTTGTTACAGAGATGGGGACAAAAGTTGATCCCGATACTGACATGGTTGAAGTTCATGAAAAGGTGGAGGAGCGACGTGAGAATCTTATCTATATAGCTTTAAACAAACCTAAGGGGTATGTTTGCAGTGCTAAAGCCACAAAACAAGATCCTGATATTGTTACAGACTTAATTCCTATTGATGAGCGAATTTACCCCGTGGGGAGATTGGACAAAGAAACAACAGGATTACTCCTTCTTACAAATGATGGAACGTTTGTGAATGCAATTATCCATCCATCTTCAGAGTCAGAAAAGGAATATGAAGTAACTTTTTCTCAGCAAATTCCTATGGGGGCAATTAGAAAGCTCGAAGAAGGTGTGAAATTGGAAGGATCTAGAACTCTACCTACTAGGGTCAAAAAGATTGGCCCGGCTAAAATTAGGATTGTTTTGAAAGAGGGTAAAAACAGGCAGATTAGGCGTATATGTCAAAGAGTTGGTTTTCCTGTTAAAACACTCAAGCGTGTTCGTATAAAAGGTTTAAAACTAAATGATCTTCCTTTAGGTAGGTGGCGTCACTTGACTAAGGCGGAGGTTGAAAATTTGAAAACTTAAAAACTAGGTTTTCAGATTTTTAAATTTTCACAATATGTTTGATTATCAAAGAAGTAGACTATTTCAGGATTTAACAAATACCCTTAAGCAAATGATGAGCTTCCATCAGGATTTTGAAAAATGGATGGAAAATGCCGGCATAACAATTACTGACAGTCAATTTGATAAGCTTTCAAAATATCTTAATCTACTCAAAGAAAAGAATGAGGAGTTAAACCTTACTAAAATTCTTGAACCCAGAGAAATGTGGATTAAACATATATTGGATTCCCTTATTGCTGTACCATTTTTTGATATAAAACCTGGTTATAAAGTTCTAGATATCGGTACGGGTGGGGGATTGCCCGGAATTCCATTGGCAATAATGTTTCCATCCGTTCAATTTACTTTAATAGATTCAACTCAAAAAAAAATTGAAGCTGTTCGAGAATTTGCCCACGACCTCAATCTTAGAAATGTAACTTGTATAGCTGTTCGTGCAGAAACACTTGCCCATGATGTAAATTACAGGGATCAATTTGATCTGGTCATTACTCGCGCCGTTGCACCTCTTAGAATTTTGATTGAGTTAACAGTTCCGTTTATCCATTTGTATGGAAATGTGATTTGTTATAAGGGTCCTGAATATATTTCTGAAATTACTTTTTCTAAAAATGCTATTGAAAAATTAAAGTCAGAACCGCCTAGGATCTTACAATACAGCCTTCCGGAAGATATGGGGCATAGAACCATAATTCAAATTACTAAAAAGAATGTGACGCCTGATATTTATCCGAGGAGGGAAGGGATTCCAGCAAAGCGGCCACTTTGATTTAATAACATTGATTAACGATTTTATATTTTTGAAGTAGTAGAACAAATCTAAAATATAAAATCCTTTGTTCGATATTAGTAAATAAAAAAATGTCAAAACAATTTGATCCAAATGATAGGTATGCTCAAGAAGCTAAAAAGCAGGGCTATCGCGCTCGTAGTGTTTTTAAATTAGAAGATGTACAGAATAAATTCAGAGTTCTTAAACCTGGAAATAGAGTACTTGATTTAGGCGCTGCTCCTGGTAGTTTTTTACAATTTATATCTAAAGTTATTGGAGAAAAAGGGTTGGCTATTGGAGTGGATTTGCAGAAAATAGAACCATTTCCTGAATCAAATAATATTTTTACTTACATTGGTGATATTTTTGAAGATTCTATTTACGAAAGAATTGCCAAAGACTTTAATTTCAATCAATTTGATGTAATTACATCTGATTTAGCCCCAAAAACAACTGGTGTTGCGTTTATGGATGGTGGCAGGTCACTTAATCTTAATTTAAAAGTGTTAGATGTCTGCGGTAAATATCTCAAAAAAGGAGGAAATGCGGTTATGAAAATACTTCCTGGTTTTAACGAAGGGGAATTGGTGGGGCCGGCAAAAAAAATGTTTAAACAGGTTAAAAAGACACGTCCAAGGGCTATCCGCAAAAGTAGTGGGGAGAGTTATATAGTTTGCCTAAATAAACTATGATTTTTTGCTTAATTCATTTATTTTTTCTCTAATTTTCACAGCTTCCTTTCTTATACAAGAAAGCATCTCTCCACGTTTACCTGAGGGAATGGTTTTTAATCTTTCATAAATTGCGAAGGCTTCTTGGGTAATCGCTTCAACGTCTCTTCGTGTCTCTTCTCCAAGTTGAATAACTATATGTGCAATAATTAGATTCGAAGCTTTTACCAGTATTGATTTCTTAAATTCCATTGTATGAGGGCTCAGTATTCAAAATTTGAAAATGGCCGCTATAATAGCAGTACAATGGATGGTGATCAACTTAATTTTCAAATTACAATGCAGCTTTTATGAACTCTCGGAAAAGTGGATGAGGTCTGTTTGGCCTAGATTTGAATTCCGGATGGAATTGAGAACCGATCATAAAAGGATGACCTTTTACTTCTACAATTTCCATTAGTTCTCTGTCCGGTGAAATACCTGAGAAGATTAATCCAGCTTTTTCTAATTGATTTTTAAATTTGTTGTTGAATTCATATCTATGCCTATGACGTTCATCAATTCTTGCGGTTTTGTAACATTTGTGAGCTAATGTGTTTGGTAGTATCTTACATGGCCAAGAGCCAAGTCTAAGTGTGCCCCCCTTCGCTCTCTTTTCATGCTGACCAGGAAGAAAGTGAACTACTTTATTCTTAGCTTTTGGAGAAAATTCTTCGGATGTGGCGTTTTTAATTTCTGCAACATTACGGGCAAATTCGATTGCCATTATTTGTGAGCCAAGACATAAGCCCAAATAGGGAACTTTTTCTTCACGGCAATATTGTGCAACTAGAACCTTACCTTCTGTTCCACGGTGACCAAAGCCACCAGGAACTACAACGCCATCAACCTGATGTAATTTTTTCCATTCACTTTTATCTCCCTCTTCAATCTTTTCGGCATCTATCCAAACAATTTTTGCCTTTCTTTTATTGTAAAAACTCGCAGATTTTATCGCTTCAATAACTGAGATATAGGCATCGTCCAAATCGTTATATTTACCGGCCAAACCAATTTTAATCTCTTTAGTTGTAGTGTGAATTCTTTCTACAACCTTTTCCCATTCAGTAAGTTTTGGTTTTCTGTATTTTAGATTTAATTTTTTAAGGATAGTTCTTGTGATGTCATATTTTTCAAAATTTAGTGGAACTTCGTAAATAGACTTTACGGTAGGTGCTGGTATTACAGAGTCTATACCTACGTCACAGAAATGAGATATTTTTACTAAGTGCTTCTTTTCAATTTTGTTGTCTGCCCTTAGCATTATCATATCCGGATGAACACCCATACTTTGTAATGTGCGGACAGATAATTGTGTTGGCTTTGTCTTTAATTCATTTGATGCTTTTAGAAACGGAAGAAGCGTAAGGTGGATAAACATTGTATTGTCGCGCCCCTCCTCATTCCTCATTTGCCTTAAGGCTTCTGTAAATGGCTGACCTTCGATATCCCCAATAGTTCCACCAATTTCACAAAGGATAATATCGCATTTTGAAGTCCTGGCAGCTAACCTAATCCTTCTTTTAATTTCATCTGTAATATGTGGAATTATTTGTATTGTTCCACCCAAATAATCTCCTTTACGCTCACGATCCAGAACTGTTTGGTAAACCTGACCTGTAGAAAAGCTACTAAGTTTGCTTAGTGGTATGTCGATAAATCTTTCATAATGTCCTAAGTCTAAATCAGTTTCAGCTCCATCGTCCGTCACAAATACTTCTCCATGCTGGAATGGACTCATGGTACCAGGATCTACATTTAGATATGGATCCAGTTTTTGAGTGAATACTTTAAAACCGGCGGCTTTAAGCAAATTGCCAATTGATGCGGATGCGATACCTTTTCCAAGTGACGAACATACTCCTCCAGTTATAAATATGTATTTCATTTAATTTTAAATTTTAAATTTTAAATTTTCAAACCTTTGTAAATTGTAAATTGTGAATTGAAAATTAATACTTTAGTCCAGTCGCGAGGCGGACTTTATTTAATGTATCAAGTGATGTGATTCTTACTTTTTCGGCACCTTTTGCTAGAATCTTTTCAACTTCAGGGATGTTCGATTCTAGCTCTGTGCGTTTTTTCTGGAATGGTCTGAATGTTTCAAGGATTTTTGAAAGTAACATCTTTTTAGCATCACCATAACCAAGACCACCAGCTTTATACTTGTCTGATAATTCTTTAATCTCAGATTCACTAGCGAATAATTTATATAGTGCAAATATATTACAGCTCTCTGGATCTTTAGCTTCATCTACACCTTTGCTATCTGTAACAATTCCCATTACAGCTTTTTTGATAACACTCTCATCATCAAAAATCGGAATAGTGTTTCCATAACTTTTACTCATTTTTTGACCATCTGTTCCCGGAATAGTTGCAACTTCATCTGGTATATCCGGTTTCGGAATTACAAAGGTTTCGCCAAACTGATTGTTGAATTTTATCGCAATATCGCGGGCCATTTCTACATGCTGTTTTTGATCTTTTCCAACAGGTACTACCTGGGATTGATTAATTAAAATGTCCGCTGTCATTAGGGCAGGGTAGTTGAAAAGTCCAAGATTTGGCTGAATACCTTTTGCAATTTTGTCTTTATAACTATGGGCCCTTTCCATTAACCCCATTGGGGTAATACAGGAAAGAATCCAAGTAAGTTCTGCTACTTCCGGAACATCGCTTTGTACCCAAAAATGACACTTGTTTGGGTCTATTCCAAGAGCAAGCATATCCATCGCCGCATCCAGAGTTAGCTTTTTCATCTCTTTGCTATCCGTCAAAGTGGTCAATGAATGCAGATTTGCTATAAAACAAAAGAGGTCGCTGGATTCCTGGTATTCGATCATACGCTTGATCATTCCAAAGTAATTTCCAATGTGGAGCTTACCGGACGGTTGGATTCCAGATAGTACTCTTTTTTTCATATTTTATTTAACTTTTATACACTACCAAAGAGATTTAGATTTGGTCAACAATTTGTACAAAAATGTAATGACGATATTACAATATGACGTTATAACATTATTACTTCAAACAAAAACTTGCGTGCAATATCATTGCTCAGTACAATGGTGGGGAAATAAAACTTAAAAATATAAATATGGCATCAGACTTTTCTGTAAACATCATTGATTCAAATAATCCAGCCGTTAAGGTTTTAGAACTTAAGGGGGAATTTGACGAATCAGTACTCGAAAGCTTTAGGGAACAGATCGATCCGATATTAAATGATTCTAAAATTACCACTATGGTATTTAATCTTAAGGATTTAGAATTTATTAACAGTAAGGGGATTGGATTTATTGTTTCTATCCATACACATTTAGCAAAAGATGGTCGTAGTATGGTTATTTGTGACGCTCAGGAGGCAGTTATGGATGTAATTAGCTTGGTTGGACTTACCTCTATCATTCCTTATCACGAAACTTGTGATGCGGCTCTTTCATCTTTATAACTAACATTTTGCGATGTGCGTATTGTGATGTGCGCAAAACGCATTACGCAAAACGCATTACGCAAACATGGAATCACTTTTCTTTGAATTAGGTCTTGTAATAATTTCTGCCGCACTTGTTGGAGCTGTTAGTTATTATTTAAGACAACCATTAATACTTGCTTATATTGCCGCCGGTATACTTATTGGTCCTTTTGGTTTTGGTCTAGTACACGATATTGAAACTATTCATATCATCGCTCAGATTGGAATAATGCTAATGTTATTTTTAGTAGGTCTGGAAATGAATCCAGAGCGCTTAAAAAATTTGGGATTGGTGGCACTTGCAACTGGTGTTGGTCAGGTGCTTTTTACGGGGGGAATAGGTTATGGAATAGCTTATGCTTTTGGCTTCCCTTTTGTTCAAGCAATCTATTTGGCAATTGCACTTACATTTTCAAGTACAGTTATTGCTATTAAAATTATTTACGATAAACGTGATAATAACGCTTTGTATGGTCAAGTGGCAATTGGTGTTCTGCTTGTGCAGGATATAATTGCTATCTTGGCATTACTTGCTTTAACTGGTTTTAAGGTTGGTTCATTTTCTTTTGATTTTGTACATTTTGGTTTGGTTCTAGCAAAAGGAACAATACTTTTTACTTTGGCTATTATTGTTGCTCGTCGCTTACTTTCTTATGTTTATAATAAAATTGCCACTTCTCATGAATTACTGATATTATTTAGTCTGGCTTGGGCATTTCTCGTTGCACTTTTGTCGGAAAAAATCGGATTCAATGTAGAAATTGGTGCCTTTATTGCCGGTGTGAGCTTGGCGAGTCTTCCCTATACATTTGAAATAAACGCCAAGGCAAAAATTCTGCGTGATTTTTTCATCACCATATTTTTTGTAGGACTTGGGGCAGGTCTGGTATTTTCTTCCATGGGGCCTTTGGTTGCTAAATTTGTTGCTTTGTCATTATTTGTACTTATCGGTAACCCAATTATTGTAATGGTTATTATGGGTGCATTGGGGTATGATAAGCGAACTTCATTTTTTACGGGTCTTTCTGTCGCGAATATTAGTGAATTTTCGTTGATTGTAGCAGCTATGGGACTTAATCTTAGGCATCTTGATGTGCAGGTGGTTTCTATGATTACTATAATCGGTCTTTTAACCATGACAATTTCTTCTTATATGATGGTTTACAATAATCAGCTTTATAATTTTCTTAAACCCTTACTTAATATTTTTGAGTTTAAAAACGTTAAAACCAAATTATCCACAAAAAAGTTCGGCATGCAAAATCATATAATCCTTCTTGGATGTGGTGGTATGGGTCAACAGATACTTGATCAGGTTAAGGAATTTAAGGATGAATATTTGGTTATAGATCACGATAATAGTGTTATTAAAGATTTAATTAAAAAAGGAGTTACTTGTATTTTTGGTGATATTGAAGATGCCGAACTTGTAAATGAGCTGGATCTGGAAGATGCGGAAATTATCATAAGTACACTTCCAAGTCCGGAAGATAATTTCTTTTTAATAAAGCATATAGAAAAAATACCGCACAATAAAAGACCAATTGTAATAGTTACTGCGGATACAGGTCGTGAAGGATTAGCTTTATTCAACAAAGGCGCTGATTACGTAATTCTAAAACCTTATCTTGGGGCATCTCATATTCATGATATAAATAAACAACTTTATGGTCTTGAAGAGGAAACAGGACTTCAATTGGTTCAGGAAGTTGCGGATGAAAGTAGGGGTAAATTTAAGAGCGATCAGGATTATGCTAAGGTATTAAATAATTTAAATAAGCTTCGTCTGGCTGAGATTAGACAGAAAATTGGTAAGGGGCATATTGTATTAAAGCCGAAGGCTAAATAGATTTCTGATTTTGGATTTTGGATTTCTGAATCCCATTCCAGATTTTAGAATCTAACATGTAAAATCGAATCCGAAATCTCAAATCACAAATCAGAAATGCTTGCTCCATTTATCATAATATTCCTTCCTCTTGTCGTGATTGTGGAATTTTA
>JAHIYT010000120.1 GCA_018814945.1 Patescibacteria group bacterium | reverse complement strand
TTCAAATTTCTTTTTAGCCTGGGTCTTATCGATAGTCTTCAAGGCTGTTCCGGTGGCATATGGATCAATTATCTATTCAGTATTATCTTATGGAATCTGGATTAATCTCGCTTTGGGGGTCTTTAATTTATTGCCGATTCCGCCATTGGATGGCTCACATATCCTTGAGGGATTATTACCTTATCAATATCTGGATTGGTTTTACAAGATGCAACAGTACAGTTTCTTGATCTTAATTATGGTTATCATGTTCGCATCTCCGATTTTGATTGGGATTGTTATTATTCCTTAGGTTTAAATAAAAGTAAGAATTGCGTGGATTTGCTCCGAAGTAAAGAATGCGAACTTTGTTACGAATGTGTTGATTGTTATCATGGTTATAGGCTTTACTATTCACAAGATTGTGACAATTGCTCAAATAGCGCTTTTTTAAAGAATTGCATTGGTTGTAAACACTGTTTTATGTGTAGTAATTTAAAAAACAAGGAATATTTTATTTTCAACAAACAATACGAAAAGGAAACTTATGAAAAATTGATTAATAGTTTATCTAAACACTCCGAACTTACTAAATATTTTAAAGATTGGGATGCTTTTAAAGTTCAACATCCTCAAAAATGTATTCATGGTTTTCAGAATGAAAATGTTTTAGGTGATTATTTAGTTCACTCCAAGGATTCAAATTATTGCTATGACTCTATGGAGCTTTGGGATTGTAAGCACTATTTCAGATCATTTGGTTCTGCTAAAAACTGTATGGATTGTGATGAATGTGGCGATGGTGCGGAATTATTATATGAAACCGGTGTCTGTGGTTTTAATATTCAAAATCTAAGATTTTGTTCTTTTTGTATACAACAATCGTCCAATTTAGATTATTGCCAATGTTGCGATTGGACTACAGATTGTTTTTGATGCGTTGGACTTAAAAGAAATAAATATTGCATATTGAATAAACAATATTCAAAAGAAGAATATGAGGATTTAAAGTCTAGAATTATTGCACATATGAAGAGTACGGGTGAGTGGGGTGAAAATTTTCCGGAAGAATATTCTGATTTTGCTTATAATGAAACTATTGCGCAGGAATACCATCCTCTAAGCAAAGAAGAGGCATTGGATAAGGGTTATAAATGGCGTGAACCGGATAAAAAAGAATACTTGCCGGCTACCGCTCAGATACCTGATGACAGTCAGGATGCTGACAAATCCATTTGTAAGGAATTATTTGCGTGTGAAGACTGTTCTCGTAATTACAAGATTATTGAACACGAATTAGTGTTTTACAAGAATCAAGGCCTACCCATTCCAAAAAAGTGTTTCTACTGTCGTCATAAAAACAGGTTTGACTTGAGGAATGAGCGTAAATTCTATGATAGAAATTGTGATAAATGCGGACAACCCATTAAGACAACTTATAGACCGGATAGTCCGTGGATAGTTTATTGTGAAAAGGATTATCTAGAAAGCCTGTCTTAATCTCAGATCTCAGAACTCAGATCTCAGATTTCAGATCTCAGATCTCAGAACTCAGATCTCAGATTTCAGATCTCAGATCTCAGAACTCAGATCTCAGATTTCAGATCTCAGATCTCAGATGTAGATTTTTATTTTTCATTTTGCATTTCTCCTAGCCAGATTAGGTTGGTTTTTGATAAAATAGAGACTAAGTGTAATTAAAATGAAATATCATTACCTCCACGTTATAGTACCTCAGGGTGAAGCAGCGAATCCAAAAAAGGAAGAGTTGTTCCAGCAGGTTTTGGTGAATTTTCAAAATACGGTTAAGGACAAGCCAATTTCTTTGGAATTTTTTGGTTACGAACAGTATACATATTGCTATGTAATTGTTCCTGATGATTTACTAGAAACTTTAGAAGGTCTTATATATTCAACTTTTCCGGATGCGGAAATAATGCCAACTAAAGATTACACTACCGGTTTTGACTCTGGTCATTATTCGGTTGCAGGCACAACTTTGAAGTTGAAGTTCTTTGATATCTACGCAACCAAAACTTACACAGATTTTACAGAGGATTCACAGTCAGGACTTTTCTCAGTGATATCTAAAATTGCTTCCGGTGAACAGGTTTGGGTTCAAATCGTAGTAAATCCTGTTAATGAATCAGCCGGTTACCACTTTAAACGTGGTTGGGCTATGCGCTTTGCAAGAATTCGCCAGATTTTTCACATACGTGACTGGTTTAGGGCAAAGGGTAAGTCCGCAGATGATTCAATTCGTGTTAAGCGTTTTAAATTGGCTCAGGAAAAATATCAACAGGAACCGTTTGATGTCGTTGTTCGTTTAGCATATTTAGCTGCAGATCCTACACTTGCAAAAAGGAAATTAGAAGCTGTTATCAATAGTTTTTACCAATTTAATGCAACTGATATTCAGGAATTTGGTGCTACAGGTACAACAACTAGCCCTAAATTTGTAGACCTTTATCGTAAACGTTCAATTGCAGGTAGTCATAAGATGGGTGCTAAAGAGGTTGCATCACTTTACCACTATCCAAATGCCGATCACGTGCCACACATCGTACATGTTTTAGCGAAAAAACATGAACCACCTCAAGATCTTCCAAAAAAAGGAACTCCGGAAACATCTTTCTTTGGTATTACAAATTATCACAATAACTTTGTTGAATTTGGCGTGAGAAGATCGGACAGACGTCGTCATTTATATACCGTTGGTAAATCAGGTTCCGGTAAATCTAAATTTTTGGAGCTTTTGATAAAAGAGGATTTGGAAGCTGGACATGGAGTTGGGGTACTGGATCCACATGGAGATCTTATCGACAACATAATGCAATATATTCCTAAGGATCGCATCAAGGATGTAGTTCTTTTTGACCCGTCTGATATAGATAATCCTATTGCATTTAATCCGCTTGAGAATGTTGGGGAGGAATATAAAATGCAGCTTACAATTGGGTTTATCGATATCTTCAAGAAGCTTTTTGGTGATAACTGGTCAGACCGCTTAGAACACGTACTTCGTTATACGACTTTAGCTTTGCTCGATAGTCCTAATACAACAATCCTTTCTATTCTCAAAATGCTTACAGATAAGAACTATCGTCAAAAAATTATTTCACGCATTCAAGATTCTGTTGTAAAGAATTTCTGGGTATCTGAATTTGCCGCATGGAGCGAAAAGTTTGATGCCGAAGCAATTACTCCACTTTTGAATAAGGTGGGGCAGCTTGTTTCCACAAACATGATCCGAAATATAATTGGACAACCGATAAACAAATTCAATATTCGTGAAATGATGGATAGCCAGAAAATTTTGTTGATGAAAGTATCAAAAGGTTTACTTGGGGAAGAAAATTCTCAGATTCTTGGAGCTATGGTTATTACAAAAATGTACCAAGCTGCCATGCAACGTGCGAGTATGAAAGAGAAAGATAGAAAAGATTTCTATTTGTATATTGATGAATTCCAAAACTTTGCCACAGAAACGTTTGATGAAATTATTTCAGAAGCGCGTAAATATCGTTTAAGTCTTACCCTTGCCCATCAGTACATGGGGCAGTTAATTAATATTGTACAAAAAACAGTACTGGGTAATATAGGTACTATTGTTTCATTTCGTGTTGGGGCTGAAGATGCAAAGATTCTTGCTAATGAATATACTCCAATATTCCAGGAGCGTGACATTATTAACTTGGGCATTCGTGAATTCTATACAAAGATGTCCGTTAACGGTGAAATTCGTGAGGCATTCTCTGGCCGTACGATAGATTGTCCACCTCCAACTAATGATTACACTGAAGAAATCAAAAAACAATCTCGGGAAAAATATTGTACTCCACGCGCAGATGTAGAGAAGCTACTTTCTAAATGGGATGAGGCTGGTGAATTTACAGAAGATAATGTGGCGCCTAGTATGGAACAGGAGTTTGAAGAACCACTAATTTAACTACGATCTCAGATCTCAGATCTCAGATTTATTTTTCAATGGCTGATTGCAAACAATGTAAATCACAGTTTGAGATAACCAAGAAGGACGAGTTGATTCATAAAAAAATGAACGTTCCGGCTCCTAGCTTATGTCCAAGTTGCAGACAGCAACGTCGCATTGCTTTTAGAAACGATCAAAACTATTACAAAAACAAATGTCATATTTGTGAAAAGAATTTAGTTTCTATTTACTCATCAGATAAAGATATTCCAGTTCTTTGTAGTGATTGTTTTTGGAGTGATAAATTTGATCCGCTTGAATATGGTCAGGATTTTGATTTCAATCGTCCATTCTTTGAACAATATGCCGAGATGCGTGCAAAGGTTCCACGTCTTGCAATATTTAATACTCAAAGTGAAAACTCTGATTTTACAATTCACAGCTCTCGAAATCGTAATTGTTATATGGGTAGCTCTTTGTTAGATAGTGAAGATGTTCATTACAGTGACTGGGCTTTTAATTGTCGTGATTGTATGGATTTACTTTTCTGTTCACGAATGGAGATGTGCTATCAATGCACTGATTGCCAAGATTGTGCGCATTCTAATTACTTGGAGTTATGCTCTAATGTTTCAGAATCTTTCTTTTGTTTTGACTGTCGTGGATCACAACGTTTGGTTGGTTGTGTTTCAATCCGTAATAGGAAAAACCACATTTTAAATCAACCTGCATCAAAGGAGGAATGTCTCGAAATTATTAAAAAGCTTAAAACGGATCCTAAATTTTTTGAGGAATTTAAAAAGAAATATGAAAAACTTAAATCGGACCTTCCGAAAAGAGATGCATGGACAGTAAATTGTGAAATCTGTAGTGGTAATTATGTTGTTGACTGTAAAAATGCAACCAACTGTTATAACGTGAAAGATTGTGAAGATGTTCGTTATGCTTATGAAGCAAAGGATGTAAAAGATGGTTATGATGTAACAAGGATCGGAGGTGCGGAATTTATTTATGAATGCAAAGGTGTTGTTGATCTTCAATTTGGAAAGTTCTGCAATTTAACTTATCAATCGGATAACATGGCTTACTGCGATAACTGTCAGGCAAGTAGTTATTCATTTGGATGTATGAGCTTAAAGCAAAATAAAAATTGTATTTTAAACAAAAAATATACCGTTGATGAATATAGAGCTCTTGTTCCAAAAATTATTGAATATATGAAGAAAATAGGAGAGTATGGTGAATTTTTTCCAACGGAACTCTCTCCATTTGGTTATAACGAAACAAAAGCGCAAGAGTTTTATCCAATGGCTAAAAAGGAGGTTCTTGCGAAAGGTTGGAAATGGTCTGACTTTGAACCTGAAGTTCCGAAAACTACAAAAACCATTCCATCTAATCGTTTGCCAGATAATATTAAAGATATTCCTGATGACATTTTAAATTGGGCGATTGAATCGGAAGGAAATGGTAAACCGTTTAAGATCATTCCGCAGGAATTAAAATTTTATAGGACAAAAGGTCTGCCAATTCCACATTTATCTTATAAAGAAAGACATCAAAAGAGGGTGGAGTTACAAAATCCTCGCAAACTTTATGCTCGTAATTGTGATGAATGTAAGAAGGATATAAAAACAACTTATAATCCAGAACATCCTGAAAAAGTTTACTGTGAAGAGTGTTATTTTAAACATGTATATTAACCCAATAGTGGCTCAGCTTCGCGTGGCTCCAGTAGTGGACTACAACCTGAGCCACAACTGAGCCACTATGATGAATTGTAATCAATGCAACACAGGGTTTGAGATAGATGACTCAGATAAGAAGGTTTATGAGGGCTTAAAAATTCCTGAACCTACTTTATGTCCGGATTGTAGGAATAAACGTCGTATGGCGTGGAGGAACGAAAAGACTTTGTATAAAAGGAAGTGTGATTTATGTCATGGAGATATAATTTCGATTTATTCCCCTGATAAAACTTTCCCAGTATACTGCACGGATTGTTTCTGGAGTGACAAATGGAACCCAATGGAATATGGATCTGATTTTGATTTTAATCGTTCCTTTTTTGAACAATTCAGAGAGTTAATGCTGAAAGTTCCCAGATTGGCGATTGTGAATAAACAATCTCAAAATAGTGATTATTGTAATTATTCTTTTGCAAATAAAAATTGCTATCTTACCTTTGGTAATCATTATGAAGAAGACTCAATGTATGGCCGCTATTCCACAAAAAATAATTTTTGTCTGGATTATCTTTTTACATATAACTCGGAACTTTGTTATGAAAATGTTTTTTCAAAAAATTGTTACAGTTCGATCTATTTAGATCATTGCGATGGCTGTGAATCATGCTATTTTTCGAGGGATTTAATTGGATGTAAGAATTGTTTGTTTTGTGCCAATTTAAATCACAAAGAATATTACATATTGAATAAGCCCTATTCCAAAGAAGAATACGAAAAACAATTAAGTGATTCAAATTTTGGTAATTATCTTAACTTTAAAAAAGCTCAGGACTTTTTTCTTGGTGAGTTCTCTAATAAATTTCCTTTAAGATCTACTTATCAGGTTAATTGTGAGAATTGTATTGGAGACAATTTAAATAATTGTAAAAATGTCCGTGATTGTTTTGATTGCACGAATTGTGAAGACATTGCTTATGCATGTCAGATTGATGAGACATATGATTCAATGGATATGACCTGTATGGGGTATGATAAAAGTGAAGTTTGTTACGAAACCATAGGATGCTCTGGAATATTTAATTGCATATCCTGTGATTCCTGTTGGCACGATTCAGATCTCTTTTATTGTAATTTATGCTTTTCTACAAAGAATTCTTTTGGATGTATTTCACTTCAGCATAAAGAAAACTGTATTTTAAATAAACAATATTCAAAGGAGGAATATAAAGATCTAAAATTTCGTATTATTCAGCACATGGAAAAGACCGGTGAATGGGGCAATTTTTTCTCAACTGAAATTTCACCTTTTGCATATAATGAAACGATAGCAAACGAATATTATCCAATGTCTGAGAAGGAAGTTTTAGATAATGGCTGGGAATGGAAAAAGCAAAGAGATGAAGTGTTGAATGTTTCAAAAACTATCCCAGCCGATAGATTGCCTGACAGTATTTCTGAAATCCCAAATGATATTTTAAATTGGGCTATAGAATGCGAGAAAACCAAGCGTCCGTTTAAAGTTCAAAAGGGAGAATTAAGCTTTTACAGAAAGTTAAAACTTCCAATTCCGCATTTTCACCCCGATGTACGTTTTGAAATGAGAATGCAGAGAAAAAGGCCGAGAAAATTGTTTGAAGCTAAGTGTAATAAGTGTGGTGACAATATTAATTCGTCTTTCCAAGCTTCTAATAACAGTCAGATTTTGTGTGAGAAATGTTATTTAAGCGAGGCTTATTAAACCTTTCTAACCACACCGGTCACTTTACCAAATATTTTTAATTCGTTCTGTGGAATAATTGGTTGGTAGTTTGAATTGCCTGGTTGAAGAATAATTTTCCCATCTTTTGTCTTGTCGAAATATTTAACGGTATAGTCTCCGTCTACAATTGCCACAGTTATGTCACCAACGTTTACCGAACTGCCAACCTCTACAATAACATGATCTCCTTCCTGGATTCCTGCATCTATCATACTATCGCCGCGGACATTAATTAGGACGGTTTTATCTGGCTTTGGGATTAAGTAGTCGTTTAGATCTACATGATCTATAAGAGTTTCCTCTTCGGCAGTAGGGAGCCCTGCTTGTACACTGTTAAAAAGAGGTAGTCCTAGGAGATTTGGCCCTGGTTTTAACCGACCTTTATCCATTTTTTCCACAAAGCCGTCGTCTATGAGCTTATTTACTAATTTAAAAGCTGCATTTTTGGATTTAAACCCAAAAATTAAACAAAGCTCATCGTAAGTCGGCATTATTTTGTTTTGCTTATAAAAGGCACGAATTCTTGATAATTTTTCTTTTAAAGTGTCTATCATAGTTGTTTTGATTTAATAATATTGAACATGGATTATTGATTTTTGATGTTGTGATAAGTTATTCCTTTTTCATATTTTTATCAGCTGTCTTAATACTTGTTACAAATATTGAGATTAGCTCATTACATTCTTTAGCTATATATTCTAATTCTGGACCTTCCTTAATTAATGGTTTTCCTTTTATTATTCTCAGGCATATATGTGTTTCTCTTAATTCTTTTAGAGCAATTTTTATTTTATGTATAAAATCCTTTCTTGATTCTCCACCAAGCGCCTCTGCATAATTTAGAGCTGGAGAAGTGCCTGATCTAATTATTTGTTTCGAGATATGAATCCCTGCGTATGTTTTTGCTAATAATTCTGAAATATTTAATATACTTATAGCAAATTTTACCAGTCTTTCTTCTAGGTCAAATTGTTTCATTTTAATACTACTTCAAAAATAAAAAATCCATGTTGGATATTCAATATTCAAATTGTTATATTGGCGATATAGAACAACCCGAAGATTGTAGTAAATACAAACCCTGCGATTAAAGATGAGGCTATCATACTGTTTGTTTGTTAATTGTTTTACGATATCTAATATAAGCTCGAAGAATATATTCGGTAAGAAGTTTTGATCGGCGAGTGAATCTTAAAATTGATTTAAGAATTTTGATTCCCATGCCTGTGATGGAATCTAATGTTAAAAGTACACTGATTGCTAAAACTATTAATACTATTGCGAGGAAAAAATTTGCTAACATAATTCGTTTAATTAATTGACGTTTCTATAATATGAACATTTGTTCACTAAATCAAGAGAAAAGTGAACGAACGTACACCTTGCTTTAAAAAAATGTCTTAATAAAGCCATATAATTGAGTTGACAGGATTTAATATTTTTACATAATTAAAGAGCGCCGTTATTTTACACATGTAGATCTTTTTAAAATATTGATACAACAGAGGTGCAAACGGCGCCCTAACGACACACAACCCATAAAGGGAAATGGTCAGATCTCGAGATATCCAGCCAATGGCGGATAAAACGAGGAGACTCCCTACTTAACAAAATTCAGTTCTTATTTAGTCCGCTACTGAATTGCGGAAGATTTTTTGTTTTTTGTTTCCAGTTTGTTTTTTGTTTTTGGTCCCTCTACCCCTCGGTCCACCAGAGGCGGATCGGGAGGAGAGACTACTTTTCTCACATCCCAACAAAGTCGGGACGGAGGGGAAAAGTAGGGAGAAAGAATATTATTTCAGATTTAGGATCTCAGATCTCAGATTAAAAATAGTATTTTCTCTCCTTACTTAGGTTATAATGTTAATGTTAATGAACGTATCAAGTAATTATATCATTCTTAAGCCGCAAAGTCAATAATATTAGGATTCCAAATTTCTATTATTTACGCTAAAATGCATCCGCAATGAAAGGAAAGCTTATATTAATCGTCGGCCCATCAGGATCAGGAAAAAGCTCAGTACTTCATGGATTAATGAAGGAGCACACTGAATACACTTATCCGCTTTCCGCTACCACAAGAGCCATGCGTGAAGGGGAGAAGGATGGAGATATTTATTACTTCTATACAAAAGAAAGATTTGAAGAAGGAATAAAAAATGGAGAATTTTTGGAATATGCTGTAGTTCATCAGGACAATTATTATGGTTTACTCAAAAAACCGGTAATGGATAGCTTAGAAAATGGTGAAACAGTAGTACGTGAGGTTGATATTCAGGGTTTTGACAGCATCAGGGAGGCAATTGCACCAGAAAATCTAGTTACTATATTCATAACTGTGCCAAATAAGAACGAATTAATCGAAAGAATTGTTACTCGCGCAGTAATATCTGAAGATGAACTTGAAAAAAGGAAGGAAAGTATGCATAAAGAATTCAATAGGGCTAGGGATTGCGATTATATGGTTGAAAATAGACAGGGGGAACTAGAAAGTACTATCCAAAAAGTCGCTGAGATTATACAATCTGAAACAGAATAAATCCCTTTGCTCGGGAGTGACCAAGTGGCCCCGCAAAATGTGCGGGATGAAGGCACTACCCCATTCACTACGTTCATGGCATGTTGCTCTTCATAAGGCAATGCTAGTAAAATTAGGTTAAAAACTCTGCTCGGGAGTGGCCAAGTGGTAAGGCAACGGGTTCTGGTCCCGTCATTCGTGGGTTCGAATCCTACCTCCCGAGCAGAGTTTTTAACATACTAATGGTGAGTTCGTTAATTGACGCTATAAAAACAAGCATTGGCGTAGTTTGAATAGGGACAATTATTTCGACAAAGGAGAACATCCTACCTCCCGAGCTGAGGGTTTTAATGTGTCCCGTCATTCGTGGGTTCGCCTGAGCAAAGGAGCATAGCGACTATTGCGAAGCTCGACCTCGGAGGTACCGAAGCTTTAGCGAAGGTGGCGAGAATGTAAGAACATCCTACCTCCCGAGCTGAGGGTTTTATTTGAGCCTGAACACCATTGCTTTTTTGCTATATTTCTGCTAAAATTGGCGCCGAATAAATAAAAAACATGAGAAGTCGCGACATCGTCAGAAAGGCTTGGCAGATTACTCAGGTTCATCTAAAAAAACTCATATGGTATGGGGTTGTTCCTGCCTTTTTTAGTGTAATTGTAAGTAGTGTTTATTTAGCTTATCAATACCATGCGTTTAAAACATCTGTTATTTTTTCTGATCAATCCAATGCGGATGTTATAGGTACTGCAAGAACTCTTTGGGGACTTGTTAGTAGCTATCCAACGCTTTCCATTGTTCTTATTGTGATTGGAATTATTATATTTTTAGGATATGTAATAACACCGCCGATTTTTAATGGGACTATGATCAACGCAATAATGCGTATAAAGAACTATGAACCTATTGATGGATCTGTTGAAATTGGAGTTCGTCGTTTTTTTCCGATGTTTGAATTCTCTTTGCTTACTGGTGCGTTTGGTATTACTACTCTTTTTACAGAATCTTCTTTTATTTTACGTTGGTGGGGGGAGAATGTATTTTTTGTAGTTCTTCCAATATTGCTTTTTGTGGTAATGATTGGGTTCTTAATCAGTTTTTTATTCACATATGCTGAATATTATATAGTTCTGGAGGACAAGCCTCTGATGAGATCTATAATGGATAGTACGATTCTGGTTATTTCAAATTTAAGAAGGACATTTTTGATATTTATTTTAATTATTCTTATCAGTGCCAGAATTATTTTGAATGTGCTTCTAGTTCTTCTTATTCCTATGATGGTTGTGATAGTTGCTGGTTACTTCACTTCTGTTTGGCTTTCTATAATTGGATATATTGTTGTTGGTGTACTCGGTTTAGCTATACTATGTGTTTCATCTTATCTTCTTGGTTTATTTCACATATTTACGACAGCAGTTTGGGTGCTCACTTTTTCTATTTTGGCGCACAAAGAAAATCCTGAAATCAAAGATGTTGATTTAGGCAAGGATACATTTAGAGGGGCACCTGCGCCTAATCCAATTCAGCCTGCACCAGGACATAGCTTTGAACCGAAGGCATCATAATTGATTTAATAATATTGAATATTGATTTTATATTTTTGAAGTACTTATAAAATAT
>JAHIYT010000119.1 GCA_018814945.1 Patescibacteria group bacterium | reverse complement strand
TTCACGCTTTTCAATTTATGGACGTTGCTCAGGCGCGTATTATTTTTGATAACAAAAATTATCAGACTTCACAAAAATTATCTAAATTTTTATATAAAATTGAAGAACCAATAGTCGTAGCTGGTAGAAAGCGCGGGATTTTGCAAGTTGGGTATACTAAAAAATTAGCCCAAATGAAATATTCTCCTTTTTGGCATGAGGAGCGAAAGTTGGTGAAAAGTATTACTTTGATCTTAGGTAAACATATTGCCAGTCGTGAAGTATTGGAGAGTCATAAAAAAATTGTAACAAAATCAATTAGAGGTATATATATTGCTACCGATGGTATTTTACGTTATGCGAATCCAATGTTTTGCAAAATGTTCGGAACCAACAAGCATGAAGCTATAGGCAAACCGATAACACATTTTGTTGATGGATTTAATTGTTCTATGGATGTAAAAAAATCCTCTAAATTCAGAATTAGTAAATGTAGTGGAGTGGGAAAAAGAAAAAATGGCACCTTGATTGATTTAGATATTGCAATTCAAAGAATTGATCATCATGGTAAGCCAGCTGTACTTGGGCGTTTGCACGACATTACTTTGATTAAAAGGGCGGAAAGAAAGTTAAGAGGTTTTAATGCTGAACTAAAAAAACTTGTTGATGAGAAAACACATCACCTAGAAAGGGCTAATAAGCGCCTACAATCGTTAAATGAAATGAAAGATGAATTTATCGCAGTTACTTCCCATGAACTTCGCTCTCCCTTAACTTCAATTCGTGGTTATCTTTCATTTTTAGTAGAAAAGGAATCGCTAGAGTCCTTTCCAGATGCAATCAAGCAATATCTTTTGCGGGCATATCACAATACTGAGTCCTTAAATTATTTGGTTAATAACATTTTGGATGTATCTCGTTTAGATTTAGGAAGATTTGAATTACAACGCACCCCAACTGACTTAATTAAACTAGTAAAAGATATAATTGATAGCCTCTCTTATCAGGCCAGTGAGAAAAAATTGAAAATCAAGTTTAGCAATTTATCTAAGTCTAAAAATATAGCTTTAAAAATTGATGTAATCAGAATTTCTCAAGTTTTGCGGAATTTATTAGACAATGCGATTAAATTTTCTAAACGCTCAAAAGATATTTTGGTGACTATCAAAAAGAGAAATGGATTTGCAGTTATTGAAATTGCCGATCAAGGTGTTGGAATACCAAAAGCTAAGATTGATGAAATTTTTGATAAATTTATTCAAGTAAAAAACATTGATACCAGGTATAAGGGGGGTGCTGGTTTAGGTCTTTTTATTTCAAAAAGGATTATTGAGCTCCATGGTGGTATAATAGAGGCCACCAGCCAAAAGAGTAAAGGAGCGGTGTTTACGATACAGTTGCCTCTGAAACAAGAAGAGAAATAAATTGATATTTAATAAGAACATATATCATGGCTGCTAAAACACTTAAAAACATCAAGGTTCTAATTGTTGAAGATGACAAAGATATTTGTGAAATGTACGCTATTACATTCATGAAAAAAGGTTTTATGGTTTATACTGCTTTTGATGGAAGAAACGCTATTAAAAAGCATCAAAATAAAAAACCAGATATCATTCTTCTAGATATTATGATGCCAAATGTTGATGGCTATCAGGTTTTAAAAGAGATACGTAAAAATGTAACTCAATACATACCAGTTATTATGCTTACAAATTTGGATGCTAATGATTTCGCTAGGGAAGCTGAGTTTGATCACATCGATGCATATTTGGTGAAATCTCATTATAGTCCATCTGAAATTGTTGAAAAAACTATAGAGGTGTTAAAGTTGAATAAATTGATAGACGAATCTATTGAAGTTTAAGCCAAATTTTGGTATAATATAAGGATTATATTTCCAATGTCCAATGTCCAATGTCCAATTGCGTCATTGAAAATCAAAAATCTTGAAACAAAAAATTGAATTAAATTTACCGGCTAACCTTTCATATTCATCACTTATTCGTCATATTGCTGATGAGGTTTTTGCTTCTGTTGGATTCGTAAAAGAATGGTCTAATAGATTGAAGTTGGTTGTGGATGAACTTTTTATGAATGCTGTTAAATATGGATCAACAGAAAATACCAGTGTTGTTAAAATTCTGTTTTCTTATGATGATCAAGAGATTGAATTCAGGGTTGAAGATGATGGAACTGGAGTTGGCAAAGTTTCTGCTGATCAACTGAGAACAATTGTTGAAAATAATAAGAAAAACAATGCTGTAACCAATACTTCAGGAAGAGGTTTGGCTTTGATTACAAATCTTTGGACCGATAAACTTGATATTGAGCGAGGTTCGAATGGTGGTATTGTTATTTCTTTTTCTAAAAAACTTGAAACTACTCCGCCGCCACCACCTACGTTAGTTCAGGCGGCTGTTCAACAGCAAGCTGACGTTACCACTCCTACATCCCCAGAGCCTAAAAAACCAGAAGTAAAGCGCGCTGAATACATGGTGAAATTACATGGTGAAATTGATCAGCATAATATTGAAGTGATAACACAACCTGTTACAGAACAGGTTAATGCACTTCCAGAAAATTCAAAACTAATTTTAGATTTTACAGACGTTGTTTATATCAATAGTACCTTTATTGGACATTTGGCTTCTTGGTACAACGAAGTTGCAAAAAAGAATAGCCAAATTTCTATTAAAAATGCCAATAATCAGGTTAAAGATGTTTTGGATTTAGTAGGTTTAGGTCGGGTAATAACTTTAGTAAATTAAATGTCAACAGTAGCCCAAATATCACAGGAGCTAAAAGGAACTACTTACGTTATTCATATGACAGGAGAGATCGATGTTAGCAATTTACCTGAATTAGAAGGAGCTGTTAATCCGCTTGTATCTGACACTTCTGCAAACTCCTTTATTCTAGATTGCAACGGGTTGGAATTTATAGATAGTAAAGTGGTTGGTTACATGGCGTATCTATATTCGACACTTAGTCGTTCTCAAAAAAAACTCATGATTGTCGGTGCGAATTCAACGATAAGCGACATTCTTACTTTGGTGGGGTTAAACTCAATTATCCCAATATTTCCGACTACAGAAGAAGCTCTTAAATCCCTTAATCAGACTTAATGAAATTCATTCGTGAAAATTTGATAAATAAGGCGTTATTACTATTTGCTGTTCTGGTAACAGTGGTTGGTGTTGTGGGTATTATTTTGAACAGAATGGAGATTCAATCAGTTTCTCTAAATTTATTTTTGGCGGTATTAATCCTAATTTTTGTATTAATTTTGGTCGTCTTTATTCTTGATGTAATCGTTCCTATAAGCCGTGTTCACAAACAGATGGTTAATCTTTTGACTGGTAAAAACTATAAAAAGATTGAACCAACAACCATTGATGAAATTGGTGTAATAACACACTTCTTTAACGAAATCACACACGATTTGGAAAAGATTTCATATGACATTAAAGAGCGTCGAAGAATGTCTTCGGAATTAGATATTGCTGCACAGATTCAGAAAGATGTACTTCCAAAAGAAGCTCCCGAAGCACCAGGTTTAGATGTTGTTGCTAAGACTCGTGCTGCTGCGGAAGTTGGAGGTGATACGTTCGACTTTTTGCTTTCACCGGATGGCAACCAACTATTCGTATACATCGGTGATGTAACCGGTCATGGTGTTCCTGCAGGACTAATTATGATGATGGTGGATACACTGGTTACGGCTATGGTATATCGCGGAGTAAATAATGGTCGTGATTTGATTGTTAACACTAACAACTTACTAACTCCACGAATTAGTTCCCGATTATTCATGACATCCGTAATGCTTAGATGGGACAAAAATGCTCAGAAGATGTATTACACAGGTGCTGGGCATGAACACGTTCTTGTCTATCACAAAAAGGATGAATCCGTTGAGGCAATCCGTTCCGGTGGTATAGCTTTGGGTATGATTCCTGATGTTAATCAAATTGCCCAAGAAAAGGAAATACCATTAGAAATAGGTGACAGCGTTGTTCTTTACACAGATGGTATCACCGAAGCAAAAAACAATACTGGAGAAATGTATGGCGTTGAAGGCTTGCTTGAATCTTTGAAAAAACACGGTTATCGTCCGTCTGCCGAAAGCATTTTTGATAATCTTACAAGGGACTTCTCAAATTTTGTTGGTGAATATGTGCAGGTTGATGATATTACGATGATTGTGATCAAATATTTAGGAAAAGATGCTGCAACAGCCAAGATTAAACTTGAAGTTAGTACAGATGAGGCTCAAGTAGAGCGCAAGAGTAAATTGTGGGGGTGGAGCTAATTTTATCAGCGATCAGCTTATAACTTGTAGGGTTTGTTGAGCGCAATTTTCCCAAGAATATTTCTTAAGTGTCTCTTGGTGATTTTGAATTAGGTGATCCCATAGCTCCTTTTTCTCAACAAGATCTTTTAGGTGATTGGTTAGAGTGTTTATATCGTCTGCTTTGAAGAATAGGGCATTGTTTTTAGCTATATCTGATGAAGTTGGTATTTCAGATGCTATTATTGGTACCTCGGCGTCCATGGCTTCTAGTAGCGGTATTCCAAACCCTTCAAAAAGCGATGGGAATACGAAAGATAAGCAATTTTTAAGTAAAACTTGTTTTTCTATATCACCTATATATCCAGTTAAAATAATATTTTTATTATCAATTTCTTTTAGGATTTCTTCTGAGCCAACACCTTCTTTGCCGACTAATATAAGTTTTATATGGGGATGCCTCTCCTTAATTTTCTTAAAAGCTTTGATGAGTGTTCCGATGTTCTTTTTCCTCTCAATTCGGCCCACAAACAGGAAGTAATGACGAGGTTTTAAATGGTATTTATCCATTACTTCGTTTGCTGATTTTTCCCACGAATTATCTTTATAAATTGAGTCATATCCTAGTGGAATAACTGTAATTTTTCTTTCGTCAGATTTGAAAAACTTAATCAAATCTTCCTTAGTGGTCTTCGATGGTACTATTATGTTTTTGGCATGTCTTACAGCATATTTTGCCCCCCAATCTAGATACAAACGCGATAATAATCCATAACTTTTTGGAAATCTTCTCCATGCGACGTCATGAATGGTAATGGTCGATTTTTTTGGGTAAATAATCGGTAAAACATGAGATGGGACGAATAAATTATTTATTTTTTTGTTCTTAAATACTTCCCAACTTAACCTTATTTGCGTCCATAATCGTGGGAATGGAATGATAATTTGATTTACAGCAAGAGAGATCTTTTTTGGTGAAATCAGAGTAATGTTTTCTGGTTCCGATTTTACTAATTCATTTATCAAATAATAGGAATAGTTTTCTACTCCAGTTCGTTTTTTTGTGTTGTTGTAGCGCGAGGCATCAATGTAAATCATGGAATAACGATATAACGAAATGACGAAATAACAAAGTAAATATTGTATTGAAAATTTATTTTTGGTCAGTATAATTGGAACGTTGTCCTTTTAACCCTACAAAAAAATGAGTGACGATTATCAATTCGATGATG
>JAHIYT010000118.1 GCA_018814945.1 Patescibacteria group bacterium | reverse complement strand
ATTAAATTAAAATTATGAAAGCAATTATGGCTTGAATAAGCCGTTTCGCTATTGACATTTTTTACAATCCTATATATAATGCCTTTATATTTTAAAGAACCTAATGCATAAACAATCAAATAACGAGAATTTAAGCGAGTTGAGTTTCCACAATTTAGGTCTTGATGCCCCCATTCTAAAGGTATTGGATAAACTTAAATTTGTAACGCCAACTCCTATTCAGGCTAAAGCCATACCTGATGGACTTAAGGGGGAGGATATTATTGGTGTAGCTCAAACCGGTACGGGTAAAACTTTAGCTTTCAGCTTACCTATTATTCAGCGTCTTATTAAACATCGTGGAAAGGGTCTAATACTACTACCAACTCGTGAATTAGCTATACAGGTTGATGAGACCTTAAAGCAGGTCGCCAAGTCATTTGGAATACGTACAGCTATGATTATTGGCGGAGCTCCCATGAGGCGTCAGGTACAAGATCTTCGTAATAATCCACATGTAATTATTGGAACACCAGGGCGAATAATCAATCATATTGAAGATAAAACAATTAAACTTCATGGCGTGAGCGTACTTGTTTTGGATGAAGCTGATCGTATGTTAGATATGGGCTTTGCTCCTCAGATAAAAAAGATTTTACATGTTGTACCAAAAGATCGTCAGACAATGCTTTTTTCAGCAACTATGCCGAGTGACATTGTAAAAATTGCAGCTCAGCATATGAAAACACCTATTCATGTAGAGGTGGCTCGGCAGGGATCTACGGCAGAAGGAGTGGAGCAGGAGATTTATATAGTGACGCGAAATCAGAAAAAAAGTTTAATGGAGGTATTACTGAGGCAATATAAAGGTACTGTACTTGTTTTTAGTCGAACTAAATATGGCGCTAAAAAGATTTGTCGAGATCTAAAACGTGCAGGATTTACAGTAGCAGAGATCCACTCTAATCGATCACTTGCACAGCGTAAAGGTGCATTGGATGGTTTTAAAAATGGAAAATACCGTGTGTTAGTAGCAACAGATATTGCTGCTCGTGGCATTGATGTAAGCGATATTGAATTAGTATTGAATTATGATGTGCCTGAATTTGCAGAGGATTATGTTCATCGTATTGGACGTACTGCGAGAGCTGGAAAAAAAGGTCGCGCTATTACATTTGTTATGCCTAGTCAGAATGATAAGTTAAATAAAATTGAACGGTTAATTAAATCAAAACTATCAAAAACTAAATTACCTGAGGGGTTACCTAGTCCAGAACAGGAAGCACCAAAAGCATATCGAGAACGACATGGTACTCGAACTTCATTCCGAGTAAAGCGTTCAGGTGGTAATACCAGAAGAAGAAATAGATAAAATTCAAAATCATGTATTATCTCTACATTCTTAAGTGCGCTGATAACACTTTATATACCGGCATTACGGTTGATTTGAATCGCAGGATTAAAGAGCATAATGATTCCAAACTTGGTGCAAAATATACGAGGGCACGTAGGCCAGTTAAGCTTATTTATTCAAAAAAGTTTAGTAATCGATCTTCAGCTTCAAAAGAAGAAAATCGGATAAAACATTTATCCCGGGAAGAGAAGTTAGAATTAATAAAAAAGCTTGCACAAATTTTTTGTTCATGATAGATTTCGAATAGTTTAAAACCTAAACAAAAATACTATGCAAATGCTAGTTGTAATACTTGCTTCTGTTGGAGCAATTAACTGGGGTCTTGTGGGCCTTGGTAGCTTTCTAAATACCGACCTAAATGTAGTTAATATGCTTTTGGGTGGGTGGCCTACAGTAGAGGCTGTTGTATACCTATTAGTAGGTATCTGTGGACTAGTGCTTCTTTATGCTCATTTCGCAAAGAAATGTACAGCATGCAGTCATGGCTAAATAGCTAATACTAAGTAAATTAGTTGAACAAGAAATAAAGCTCTTAAATTGAGTTTTATTTCTTTGTATTATTAATCATTTCTCCAAGTCCTCCAAGTCCTGGCCAAATAAAATCGGTTTTAGTAAGCCCTTTATCTAATCTTGCTGCATATAAACTAATTGGAGCTTTGATTTTTTCTAATGTTTTAATGTATTTTGGTGTGATTACCAAGTTCACGACAACAAATCTCTTGGCTTTTCCAAAGTGTTTTTGATAATGTTCGATAACTTCCTTTACGCTACCACCTGTAGCACCCATTGGATCCGGGATAAATACGATTGCCCCCTTTATACTCCCGTCTATTTTTGATGCCATAAGCGATGTTCCGTCTACCCCTTCTGCCGTTTCAATTCTTTGTGCCATTATATGGTCCTGACGAACGTATTTGGGATCTAAAATATTGCTTAGTTTAAGGAAAAACTGATGTGATGGCATAATTCCTCCGCGTATTACGTCAGATACAACTACTTTTTGTTTCTTTTTAAAGACATTTCCTTTAAAAACTCCACGTTTGTCTTGTGAATATATTCTAGTTTTTACAGATTTCACCTCTTTATCCAATTCATTATTTACTACAATTGGAAACATATTACTAAAAAGCT
>JAHIYT010000117.1 GCA_018814945.1 Patescibacteria group bacterium | reverse complement strand
TGGAAATTGGAAATTTTATTTAACGCATTCGTTAAATCTTTCATAGGACGCTCTTTCATGCGTTTGGTACCATTTATGATTGTCTTACCCTTTCTAAGAACAGCAAGAGCTGTAAGAAAGCGTGTCGTAGTTCCGGAAGCACCTGCATTAACTGTAACATTACCGAATTTAAATACTCCACCGCACCCACTAATCTCTATTCTGTTTTTAAAATTTGAAATTTGAATTTTAAGCTTCCGTAATGCGTCAAGCATTACGGCGGTATCATCAGATTCTAGTGCTCCATAAACCCTACTCTTACCCTTAGCAAGCGCAGCACAAAGAAACACACGATTAGTAATCGACTTAGAACCAGACAACGTCACCGTCCAGTTGGGACGCTGTTTTAAAGGTATAACTTCTCTTGTTTGCATAAACTAGAAACCGCTATTAACTGATGAGATTAGTGGAGCAAGAGCGGTAAAAACCAGTGCTGCTATAGCAACAATTACGATTATTTTAATTATCTTTTTCTTTCTTTTTTCGTTTCTCATAGGTAGTAGTGAGAAATCCGTTCCAAATGGAATGGTGTCTCGCCTTGGCGGGACCAATGTAATGAGGATAAAAGTTTATACGATTTAAGAAGTATAACGGAGGAAATTGTATGAACTTTTAAGGATTTCCCTATTGGTTAAAATTTAAAATTAAAAACTTAAAATTACTCAGAGAGTTCGCCCTCAGCCACTATAACGTCAGTATAAGTACTAACATTACTTTTATCATCGGCAACTTCGAGTATAACGGTGTAATTACCAGGGAATTCAAATGTATGAGTTGGTTTTCTACTATCACTATCTTCACCATCACCAAAATCCCAACTGTAAGTAGAAACTGCACCTGTAGAACAAATTGGGTCAAAAGTTACAGCAAGTGGAGCTGATCCATTGCTACGACTTGGAGTAAAACAAGCCTTAAGTGGTATTTCTCGTACGTAAATGGTGTGAGTAGTTTCCGCACTTTCACTCTTGTTTGTAAGCACCTTTAAATTAATTGTATAAGTTCCTACAGCATTGTATTTATGAGATACGGATGCACCCGTAATGGTGGCAGGAGACCCATCACCAAAGTCCCATTCATAACTGACTATAGATCCAATGAATGTGCTAGAGGCAGAGCCATTGAAATCAACTGTAAGAGGTGCAGTTCCTTCTTCCGGGTTAGCGCTGATTACAGCTTTTACACCAGGCTCTTCTACCTCAACAGTGATAGAACTGGAATTGGATTGATCCTCGGTATCAACTACGGTCAAGGTAACTTCGTAAGTTCCAGCTTCAGTGAATGTGTAATTAATTTTTTTACCCTCTTGATCTACGGTATCATCCCCATCTAAATCCCATTGATAATCCACAATGTCATTGTCTTCATCAGTTGAATCGGAAGCATTAAATTCCACCGCAAATGGAAGCACACCGTTTAAAATATTTGTGCCAATATCATATTTTGGGTCTGTGGTAATAACAGCTTCGGGAACTGAGGAAACAGAACTTGCTTCGATGGTAAGTGTACTGTCAGCAGTCTTTCCTGAATCTTCTTCTACAGTAAGTATAACTAAATAAGTTCCAGGGTTATTGTAGATATGGGAAACACTCTTACCACCCTGAAGGTCAGATCCATCGCCAAAATCCCATTCATAACTAATGATCTTACCTTTTATACTACTGGAATCACTTGCATCAAAGCGTATTTGCAATGGAATAGGGCCAGAAGTTTTTGGTGTAGCGTTAATTACCGCTGTAAGAAGAGGTTTGTCACTAGGAACTACATCTATATCTCTATAATAATTTTCTACATTATTTTGTTGATCAACAACACGAAGATGAACATTGTATGTGCCAATTCTTTCAAATGTATAACTTGGAGCAAGGTTATCCGGACCTTCTAACTCATATCTCCCATCGCCATCAAAATCCCAATCCAAACTTGCTACTCTAAAACCTTTTGGGATCAATCCTTCTGCATCAAATTCAACATCAAGCGGTGCATAACCTGTAGTGGGATCTGCCGCAAATACAGCATCTTCAATTGCGATTATTTTTGTGTAAACCCTAGATGTATCCTCTCCAGCTATACCAACCTGAAGACCTACGGTATAAGTTCCTCTCCTGCTATAGAGATGTACAACTTCAGGGTCGGTAGTAATTGGTGTTTCGTATTCGGAGTCTCCATCTAAGTCCCAAGCCATGGATTCAATATCCAAACCACCCTGATTAAGAGCTATGGCAACATTTTCCGCGCTGAATGTAATCTCAACTGGTGCTGCTAATGCGGTAATATCTTTCGGCTCAACTATAACAATCTCAGCAGTTACTTGTTCTGCAGCAATTTGAATTCGTCCGATATAGGTGTAAAGAACAAACCAAATAAATACTACGAATATCAAAGGTAGCAAGCTGAACACGGTCATTTTAGCGCCTTTACTACGAGCTTCTTTATCGCCCTTCTTTGCCCCAACCAAACGGAATATACCAATGACTGTTAGAACGAAGAACAAGAGTGAGAGCAGTCCAAATGAAAGACTAACAATTGTAAGCAGAAATGATTTCATTCCAGCCGGATCTAAACCAAACGCCTGCATCACAGGATTATTAGCTCCAGCTCTTGAAATCATCAAAACCATCAATACGATGAATACAATAAATAGAACTAGTCCGCCTCCAGCACAACCAAGTAAAAATTTTGTTTTATTTGGCTTCTTTTTTTCCGGACCAATTTTTTTAGGTGGAACACCAGGCTTAGTCGGTTCAACAGGCTTTGGAGTTCCTGGAGCTTCTGGTGTTGCAGGCTTATCAGCCTTTGCTGAATCCTGAATCCTGACTTCTGAATCCTGAGAAGGTTGATTAGCCTGAACAGCCTCCATCTCTGGGTTAACCCTTGGAGCTTCAGTTCCACTTAGCGGGGTAGTATTTTGTTGGTTGTCTTCTTGCATTTTGATATTTGTTATTCTTTTAAGACAATTCTACAGAAATCCCTTGTTTATGTAAACATCTATCGTCTATTATTCTTTTAGGATTTGTAGGATTTGAATGATCTTTAGGAGGATCCTACAAATCTTACAAATTCTAAAAATCCTAAAAAATGCTAATCGACTATCACCTACACAATCATTTTTCTTCGGATTCGGAGTCCAAGACTAAAAAAATTGCTGAAAAAGCAGTTAAATTAGGTATAAATGAAATTTGTTTAACTAATCATGTTGAAACTTTTCCTATTGGAGGAGGCAAAGAAAGTTTTAGCTATGAAGAGGCATCAGCAAGATTCGCTAAAGTAAAAAAGGATTTAGAAGAAACTCAAAAAGAATTCACTAATCTACAAATAAAATTTGGAATTGAATTGGAGTATGTGGAGGAGTGGATGGATGAAATGAACAATTTTGTAAACGATACAGACTTTGATTTTTTGATCGGATCAGTTCATGAAGTTGATGGTGTGAATATTTCAAATGCATTGTTATGTGATCCTTTATATAGTAAAACCAAAGAGCAATATGCCTACTCAAAATACTTTGAATCGATGATGAAAATGGTTGAGTGGGGAAACTTTAGTGTTGTTGGTCATTTTGATGTATTCAAAAAAGGTGGAGTAAGATATTACGGACCTTTTGAACCAGAAAAGTATAAAAACCAAATTATTCCAATTCTCGAGCTAATGAGAGATAAAGGAATTGGAATTGAATTAAACACCTCGTGCATACACAGGGAATGCAAAGAGCTATTCCCCCACCCTACTATTCTAAAATGGTGCAAGGAGATTGGCATTGAACACTATACACTTGGTTCCGATGGGCACAAAGTTGGAGATATAGGTCAAAATTTTGAACAAGCTCTGCAAACATTAAAAAACATTGGTATTAATACAATATCCACATATTCAAAACGTAAACCTACCAAATTTCAGATTTCTGAATTCTGATTTCCTTGCCTCAGTGGCAAATTTCTGATTCAATCTAGGATTCAAGATTCTAGATTTTAAAATAGGAATCTGAAATTTGAAATCTGAAATCAGAAATAAAAAATACTTAGGCTATTTCTTCAACCAATCCGGCACTGGTCCATCAGGTTTATCAAGTGGTGCATCACCTTTAGGTGGTTTGCTTCCTTCTTTTGGTGTTTCAGGAGCTGGCTCTGTTGGTATAGCTTTTGGAATAGGTTCTTCAGCAGGTGCTGGAGTTTCCTCTTCAAGTTCACCCTCAATTACCTCTTTTTCTGGGGCCGATGGCGCTGGCTTATCACTAACCCCCTTCATCCAATCAGGAACAGGACCTGTTTCTTTTGCAAGCTCAGGCTCTTCTGCTGGAGCTTCTTCATCTGACTTCTCAGCTTCTTCCTCAACCGGCTCATCAATTTGCTCATCAACCGGCTCATTAATAGGAGTTGGTTCTTCCAACATATCGTGAATACCCATTAAGCCAAGAATTTTTATTTTAACCTCATCAACCAATTCTTCGAGGGTTAAATCAGGATGTTGAACTTTTAAGAAAACTAGGAATCCTCCAAAAATTAGAATTAAAAGAATAATTATAATCAATATCAAATAAAGAAGTACCTTTAGGATTTTTACGATTAAAGACCCACCTTCTTTTTCAACTCCCGCTTCTCCAATTATTTCTCCATCTCCGGTAATTTCAGTTGGAACAAAATCGTTTTCAATAATAATTTCCGCAGTCTTTGTATCAATTACGTCATCACTGTCTGTAATTGTGAGCGAAACAATATAAGTTCCTGCCTTAGTATAAGTATATTCAGGATCTTTTTCAGTTATTTGATCTTGTTGATCTTCATAATTCTCAGCCTCCGTATCAGCGAAATTCCATTTGTAATCCAAACTCTTATCTGCAAGATTTAATGCAACTGTAGAGGTGTTGGTAAACATCACCTTGTTGCCATCAATCTCAAAAGTAAAGTCGGAAACCGTTGCAATCACATCCTTAACAAGAACCTCTAATGTGCGGTCAACAAAATTTCCTTCAAGATCTGTAATGGTAACTTTTGCATCGTAAATATCCGCAATCTCATATATATGAGTTATGGTATTTTCTGCTTCAGTCTCCTTGTCAGCTTCGCCATCACCATCAAAATCCCAAGTGTATGTATATTCTGTAATAGCCCCAGGCAAACCTTCTACTGCAAAAGTAATGGCATCCCCCTTCAATACAAAAGTCTTATCGGCAGAAAGACGTATGTCTTCTTCGGCACTTATGACTTCAATAGTTGGTTTTGGTTTATCTGTAAACCATAGACCTCTTTGTACGCGACTACCTGTTCCACCTGCACCAACTACTATTAACTGAGCGATAATTTGTTGATCCGTCTTTTTATAAGTAGTTTTCCAGACATCACCAGTCTTAAAAGATATATCATTTACATTATCAATATCATTTTCCGGATTGCCATCACCATCGCTATCCACAAAAATATTTCTATCAATTCGATATTCTGTAATATCACCTTCACTGCGACGTGAATAAAAACCAACTTCTTCCTCATTATCATATAGGTATACAAGTTGATCTTCATTGCTTGGATAAGGAAGTACATCAAGTATCGCTACTGGATTACCTTCTTTTCTTACATTATCTGCAAAAACCATTTCAACCTGCTGTTTTGCCTTTTCTCCACCGCTGGTCACCAAAGTAATTTCGGCAACTATTTTAGATGATTCTTCCGTACTATATTCAGTTTGCCAAATACCACCAAGAAGATATGAATCATCGCTTGCATTATCTACATCATCGTTTGCAGTTCCATTACCATCGCTATCTGCAAAAATATTTTTATCAATTCGATATTCAAGAACATCAGTTCTTGTAACTTCAATGTCAAAAAGAACTTTACCATCACCAAGCAATTGGACAGAACCATCTTCCTGCATTTTAGGAAGTGTAGTAAGCTCAACAACAAGTGGCCCAGGTTTTTTAGTGTCAGTAACCGTTTCACCCTCCTCTGTAGGACGTGGATAACGGTCGCCAACCAAAACCATAACAGAAGTGGTTTTAATATTGTTTTTCGGGTCTGTTTCAACTAAATTCACATTATATTCTCCTTGCTCAACAAAAGTATAACTAAGTATTGAAGTTGCTTGTGTGGTTATTATTTCACTACCCTTTTTTATTACCCATTTATAATTAGAACCAACATTAGTTTCTTCTGCTTGCAAAGTTACTTTGCTCCCAAGCTTGGCTTCTATTTTCCCACTAGCCTGAATGCTTACTATAGGAAGTAAGAGAAGCATTATTACTAGAGCTGATAATTTAATGAAGTTTTTGAACATTATGTTGTGAAAATC
>JAHIYT010000116.1 GCA_018814945.1 Patescibacteria group bacterium | reverse complement strand
AATTTTTCTATATTCTCCGGTTTCACCTCAACAACAAATCCACCCGTTTCAGCAAATAATTTTTGATAAGATTTCAGACCCTCACCAACACCTGATATATTGATTTTTATTCCCAGCTCCCCTCCTCCATTTCTTGGGTGAGGCATTGTCATTTCAGCAAGGGTAATCAAAAGTCCTCCTTCAGAGATATCGTGGCAGGATTCGATTACACCCTCATCGACTCCATCAATAACTGAATAAATCTCGTTTTGGGCTTGTTTAAAGTCAATTTCAGGAACGTTTTTACCAAGATGACCAAGTAAATTATAAAACTCACTACCACCAAGCTCATCTTTTCTATCACCGATTAAAAAGAGCTTATTGCCGGCGGATTTTACCTGAGGGAGTATTGCTTTATTAAAATCTTTTATAACCCCCGCACAGCCAACAACTGCAGTCGCATCAATTTGATTATATAAGCTCACATTACCGGAGATAATCGGACTAGGACTACCCGGATGATTTTTAAGCTCAATCCCATTGCAGGCATCGGCAATACCCCTAACGCCCTCTGTAAATTCCCACATAAGTTCTGGTACTTCCGGATTATTATAATTCAGACAATCGGTTAAAGCTTGCGGGGTTGCGCCAACGGAGGCAACATTGCGCATTGCTTCGACGGTTGCATTTGCCCCCTGCCAATATGGTGAAATTCTGGAATATCGCGAAATTCCATCCGCAGCCACAGCCACTCCTGTCTTTTGAACTTCCGGACTTACACCTTTCTTTTCAAGTAATGGTGCCATAAGACCAGCATCCGCCTCCCCTGCTTCAATTATGGAATTACCTTGCACATTTTTATCGTATTTATTGTAAACCGAATGCTTACTGCAAACATTTTTAGCCCCAAGAATATGAACACAAATTTTGTTCAAATCTAATGTAGACTCATCAATTTCCGGCTCTGACAAATGGCTGTAATCTTTTGGGCTAAATTCTCTTTTATATTGCAAACCTTCACAAATATCTTTTGCCTGAGCATCAATTTCAATCTCACCTTTATATCTCATTATATATCGACCTCCAGGTGTTACCTTTCCAACAAGTGAAGCTTTTGCATTCTTTGCAACTTTTCCAAGCTCCCATTTTTTGTTGTAATGATCCAAAATCATTTGTGTAAGCTCCGGATGACACATCCATGCGAACCTTTCTTGGGTTTCACTGGCGGCAATTACACTTGGATGTAAATTGTCCATGGCTACATGGATTTTATCTATATCGATTTCAGCGCCAAACCCCCTATCTACAACCTGTTCAACGGTTGAACATGTATTTCCCCCGGCTCCATGATCCTTAAAACCTACTTTATCCAATTTACCCATTTCCTTTAAGCGATCATATAAATCATAGGTACTTGCAAGTAAATGGCGCTTAAGGAAAGGATTTGGCTCTTGTACAGCCCCCTTATTTGCCTCCTTGTCATCTTCATCAAGCTCGATACTCGCAAAAGAAGCTCCTCCCATACCGCTATTATCAGTTGGCTTACCAACAATTATAATGTCATAGCCAACTTCAGCAGCTTCCTCAGGTACATATGAGTGAATAATTTCACTTTCCTTAACAAGTCCGAATGTAAGTACGTTAACAAGGCAATTGTCGTTAAATGCATCGCTGAAAATAATATCTCCTCCCATATTTGGTACACCAATTGGATTGCCATAACCGGCAATACCACGAACAACTTCATTTGCTATTACCCTATTTTCATTATTTTCCGGATTACCCATGCGTAATGGATCCATTGTTCCAATTACACGCGCACCCATACAACAAACGTCACGTACATTACCGCCAATACCGGTAGCAGCGCCTTCATAGGGTACAATCTGACTTGGGTGATTATGACTCTCATGACTCATTACAAGTCCCCATCTATCATCACCATCACGTGCAATCTCAACCACACCAGCGTCCTCTACAGGCCCTAGAATTACATTTGGTGCATCTGTTGGCAATTGCTTTAAAAAGCGACGAGAGCTACGATAAGAGCAATGCTCTGAACCTTGAATCCCCCAAACCACCGCCTCAGTTAAAGTTGGCGGACGACCAAGAATGTCGGTCTCAATTTTTCTGGCTTCATCAACAGTTAAACCAATCTGATTATCTTTTAGAACCCTTTTGACCTCACCATCGGTCATCTCGGAGAATTTCAAATATTCGGGCATTCTTATTACAAAATTATATATTACAAGATACAAGATTATTCTAAAGGAAAGGTAAAGATTTCACCAATTGATTTTATAATTTTGTGATAGCGTAGCGTTTGTAATCTTGTAATATAAAAAACCCCACCGTTTCCAGTAGGGTTCTTTGTTGATTTATACAATTATTCCATCACCTCTTCTTCCGGTGTCTCCTCTAATGCCGCAGAAGCTGCACCATACCCCATAATAAGTTCTAATGGATTGAATTCTTGTGCATCAACCGGAGTTTCGATTTGGATATCTTCATTGTAATTAGAAGCTCCAAACTCAACATCAATATTCATATCAGAATTATCAAGTCCACCATCTAGTGATATAACTGCCTTATGAAGAGAGAAATCTTTCACTCCAATCCAAAGTTCAGCATTGGTAACACTGGCAGCAATTTTTGAAGCTTCTTGAATCTCAGCATCAGTAAGCTCACGTCCATCAATAATAGCTGATTTTCTTATGTACTCTTGAACCCCATCCTCATTAAATGTAATTCCATAATGATATGCTTCTTTACCGTTAATATTCTCAATACCATAGTCCGTAGTAACATCAAACAAATTGGTTGAAATGAATAAATCCTTCAATTGTGCCTCTTTTGCGAGAACTGCTTCATCTTGCTGCTGAAGTTCACGAATGTTTTCAGGTATAAAATCCTTTGCGATATGTAACCATTTTCCCATATATGAATTCAAGAAAGGTTGAGCAGCCAGAATACTTTCATCATTAGATTCAAATTTATCCAACTGAAGGTAATAATCATCACCTATGGATCTAATGTTAAAATCAACATCACCATCCAAAACCTGATCAGCTGCGGTCATTACACCGTTAAATGCAACCTTAATATCAGCTAATCGGTTAGTTTTATCCATTCGATTGAACGCTATATCTATAGTGGCATCAAAATCAATGGAATCACCCTCGTCAACACCGCTCATTGTTAAATCAACAGCGAAGTTGCCAGATTGCATCTCTACAAGATTTTGTTTTAAATCCTGAATAACCTCCTCAGGGGATTTTGATGGCCCACAAGAAGCAAGTAGCATCAAAGAGGCTCCAAGGGTAATAAATAACTTAAAAGATAATAATTTTTTAGCTTTCATAATTTTTTGCTTAAGAGTTAATCCTAAAATCCAGTTTACAATAACAATAAAAAAAAAATATGGCAATTTTTACCACTCCACAAAATGTGAAATTATTATTTAATAATTTTTCCTTGAAATTGAGGCTTACTAAGAGCTTCTTCGATTCTCAAAAGTTCATTATATTTTGCAATTCTTTCGCTTCGACAAAGTGAGCCCGTTTTTATCTGACCAGTAGCCATTCCAACCACTAAATCTGCAATTGTTGTATCTTCAGTCTCTCCGCTCCTATGTGATACGACTGCAGTAAAACCGGCATCGTGCGCCATATTGATAGCATCTATGGTTTCGGTAAGTGTTCCAATCTGATTT
>JAHIYT010000115.1 GCA_018814945.1 Patescibacteria group bacterium | reverse complement strand
ATTATTTGGATCATCATGATTAATATCAGCATTGTTAATATAGTGTTCAATTTCTACATAATAACCATAACCACTGGTTGCACTACCACCAGAAAAAGACACTTCTCCGTCTGCTACAACTAAAATAGGCTTACCAGGGATTTTACCTGTTGGTGTACCAGGGGCAGGATTACATTCTCTTACATGTGCATCTAATCCATTATGCCCAGAATAATAATTATATCCTGATATTTCTGGTATGCTATTGAATTCCCTACCTGTGAATATTGTTACTTTTTGCCCTTCCCCCTGGTTTTCATAAACATAAACAGGAGAATAATGATCAAAAAAAGCAGAAATCCTGCAATTGTCAAGTTTTTCATAGGCAGATTTTAAAAAATCGTCTTTAGGGGGTTCAATTATTTCTGTATTTTGAACAATAGCAGACTCTGTATTTTGCGCTTCCATAAGGGAAATAGGCAAACCAAACCAATCGTCATAAATACTAAAAAAAGATCCTTCTTCAAAAGACATCCAATGTTTATATTGCTGTTCAGAATCTGCAAGATTGTGTAATAGGTTTTTAAGATCACTAACTGTGTTTATACTGTCAAAAGTATAGTTCAATTGCATTGAAAACGTTGGTGTATCGTTAACCATATTTTCAATTGAATTTGGATCAATACACCCAATACCATCAGCATTTGGCGGGCAAATAAATGAGTTATTTAATAAATGGTCAATATATTGCTCTCTGGTTACTCCAAATATGTTATCAATCTCTTCATTTGTAAAATTTGAATCTGTAACAACATTTTTTACGAGTTCTAACACAACTAATACAATTCTTGAATTATCTAAATCATTATAGAAAGTTACATAATCTGTTTCGACACTTGAATATATTGCTTCTGAAGCAGTAACTAAATATTCAGCATTGTCTTTTTTTGAATATTCAGTTTTTTTGTAATCTTTTAGAACTCCATTCTGGGAATTAAGGAATGTATTTATATTGAGTATCTCATTCCTATCCGTTGTACCTGGGCCACTAAAAGGCATAGTTAATAACCCCTGCAAAATCAAATCAATTGCTTCATCCGTTGGTGTAGGTATCACACTTTCCTCCATATCTTCATCAGAATTATTATCGTCTTCTATGTTATCATTCTCACTTTCATCCTGTCCACTATCTTCATTTGACTCATTATTCTCGCCACCCTCTTCCTCACTAATTTCCTCCTCAATTACCACTTCCTCCACCCCAAACCCAATCCTCCCATACCCAAAAGAGTAATCTTTGCCTTCTATGCCTAAATCCACAGTATTCTGATACAACTGCTGGACTATCAGGTTCGGGCTAAGAGCTTGGTTTTTGGACATAAGTAAGCCTGCAATACCCGCAATGTGTGGTGCGGTGGCAGATGTACCTGTCTGAGAGCGATAACTACCGAGAGATAAGCCATAAATACTTACTCCTGGGGCGGAAATATCTATGTAACTGCCGTAATTGGAGCGTGACCATTTTTCATCATCCTGAGTTGTAGCTCCTACGCCGATTACATTTGAATATGCGGCGGGATAAAGCGGTGAGCTTACGCCCTGATTACCACCAGCAGCAATAACTAAAACACCCTTACTTTGGGCGTAATTAACAGCATCTTGGAGAATTTGGGAGTATGCATAGCCACCAATGCTTAGATTGATGATATCCGCGCCATTATCTGCGGACCAGACAATACCATTGGCAACGTCAGCATATGTTCCCATACCGCTACCATCCATAACCTTTACGGGCATTATGGAACAGTTCTGACATATGCCGGCAATACCGGTAGAATTGTTTGTATTTGCAGCAATAACTCCGGATACAAATGTACCGTGACCGTGGTCGTCCTGAGGATTGCTGTCATCGTTAATAAAATCATAACCAGCTACAATATTTTTTGGTCTATCTGGATGTGAATAATCTATACCTGTATCCAGCACAGCGATTACTACACCTGATGCACCTTGTGTTTCAGACCAAACTTCTTCGATTCCGATTTTGGATAGAGCCCATTGCTGTTCATAACTAGGATCATTTACGCTCTGAATACTCATTATGTAATTAGGTTCCACGTACTGTACGGATGGATCGTTTTCCAGATGTTCAACTACTTCTGCAACACTTTCAGGCTGAGTTTCATCTTTTAGCTGCACCTGTTCAATGTCCATCTTCTTTAGCGAATCTTTGTTTATTCTCTCCTGCTCAAGATTCATCACTTGTTTATGTTCCCTTTTATCGTTAAAACTAGCACTGTCTTTATATTTAATAACAAATTCATCGGCTACTACTTGTGCACCCGATTCGGTTGTTACTATTTCGTCTGCTTTTGCCGTAGGTAGCACAAAAAGCAAACATGTGATAAATATTAAAATAATGTTTGGGAATAGGCGTAAACGTGTGTGTTGTGGCATAAATAGGTTGTTAAAAAATAACTAAATGAGGGAGGATAGTTATTTTTTGTTTGGGTTTGAGTGTTGGTTTGTGGTATATTTTGGGCTATTTAAGTGAAGAAAAACTTTCAATGTCTCTGCCATCTAGAAAAATTTCAGCATTTTTGATATTTGAAAACTGTAAAACTGTTTCTTTAATTTGATCTACAAATCTTGGTCCGCTACAACTTCCTGCCATTGCGTAAGGGCCAGATAAATTAACAATTGCGGTACTATTTTCAATCCCAATTCCTTCAATATTTATATCTGACAAGCTTAATGCGTTATACAAGCCATCAGGCACATCATTTTTTATAGAAAATAGCTGTTCTAAGGTCGTTCTTAGCATAGCTTTTGTTGGCTCAATTTTAACTTCAAAAGGAACTAGATGGTCATCACAACCAGTATCTTTTACTGATTCTCTTGTAAATTCTTTGTCTGGATTATAAAGCTCGACTAGAAAAATTGTAACTGATGCCGTTTTTTCACTATCATCCTCAACAATCTCTTCTATATCCTCAACTACTAATTCCTCAACTTCCACCTCTGCTGGCTCTATTTCGGGCTGAACGATATTATTACACCCCTGTAAAACAAGAATGGAAGTAATTACTAATATGTAGCTAATTATTTTTTTCATAGATTATTAATTACACAAAACAACCAATCTTTTTATTTTTATATTGGCCTCTCCAATTCAACTTTAGTTAAATTATACATTTTTTATATACAGAAAACCACCTAATTAATTACAATTGGGTGGCAACTTGTTTGGGAGTGGTGGTGAGGGTGTGACTATATTATATCACAATTTAAGATTTGTCAAGTTTTTTGATATTATCTCGCACCATAACCAGTTTCCTTCCATACATCTACAGTTCTATGTGGAACAAAGATGTTAAGCTCTTCATCTGTTATACGTGCCTCTAGATCATAATAAGAAAGAATCCCGCTAATTGCATCTCTTACTTCTTTTGCTCTTTCCCTTGGGATAGTTAAATTATCCGGATTAGGGAAAAGATCAATCTGTCCGCCAAGAGCTTTTCTGATATCTCTGGCAACTTCTTGTCTAATCTTTGGTCCTAATCCAAATTCTTGGATTTTCACCTTAAGGTGTGAAGGGGTTTCTTTAGGCATCGGGTGGAGGGTTTTTAATACTATTAAAATAATATTAAGAGGGTATATTATAGTATCATGATTTATGAAAAAGCGCAAGGAAAATTGAGAGTTTTTATAGCACTCCAGGCTGTCATGCCGAGCGAACATAGTGAGTCGAGGTATCTACAGCCGCCATATTCGATCATCAAAAAACCTGAGATCCCTCGAATTCCTCGGGAAGACAGGTTTTTTATGGTTTTTTAGTGATTAGTAGACCTCGATATTAACCTTATTCATCACAACGTCTTCGAGAGGTTTATCAAGTCCATCTCTCTCCACATTTGCTATAGCATCTACCACGTCCATACCTTCGTATACCTGACCAAAAACTGAGTGATGATTGTCTAGCCAACCAGTTCCTCCCTCTTTTTGAACGATGAAGAATTGGCTTCCGTTAGTGTTTGGTCCGGCATTTGCCATGCTAAGTGCACCGCGGAGATTTTTAAGATTTGGATTGAATTCATCTTCGAATTTACCACCCCAAAGGCTTTCACCACCACGACCGGTACCGTCCGGATCTCCACCTTGAATCATGAAGTCAGGAATTACACGGTGGAAGATGATTCCGTCGTAATAATCTTTTTCAGCGAGTCCTACAAAATTTTCAACAGTTTTAGGAACTAGATCTTCGAATAATCGAATTTTAATTGTTCCCATTGTAGTTTCCATAACTACAATTTTATCGCCTTCTTCCGGCATAGCGGTTTGATCAAAATCAGCCATAAGTGTGTCTTTAGTTAAATTAATAGTTTCAGGTGAGCCCTGATACATTTTCCCAATTTCCGCTTCTGGACTGGATGTACATCCAAGAAGTAAAGAAAAAGAGAACACGATTAAAATGGAGAGTAATTTTTTCATAATAATAAAAAGTTAATTACGGTAAGGTTACAGGAAAACAATCTTCAACACCAACTGCAACACCACAAGTACCGCCTGTACCATCTATGTTGTTGAAGCCAGCAGCTGCAACGGTGCTTTCGGAATTACCAACTATATGTGAAGCTGCTGCATCTGCATCTGTAAGCTGAAGTGATGCACCTAGTATATATGTTGCTCCATCAGTCCAATAATAATAATTTGGTCCTTCTGGGTCTACTGGAACTTCTGATAAATATTTTCTTGGTATTTCTCCTGCTGCTGAGCCAGATGTCAGTGGAGTTGTTGATGGATATTCACTGAACTCAATAAAATAAACCTCTAATGCACTTTGTATAGTTGAAAGATCTTGTAATCTTTTTGAGTTTTTAGCTTTTACAGTCTGGCCACCTAAAGCCATATATGCTGTTACAGAAAGAATTGCGATAATTGTTACTACAACTAGCAATTCAACCAATGAGAAACCTTTATTGTTTTTACGCATAGTCATGATTTGTTATTTAGTTTTAAGCCAACTTGTATTTTAGCGTGAGAAAGGGGTATAAGGCAAATAAAATTTTGGAGTCCGGACTCCAAAATCAAGCACCCACTTAATTTAGAGATGTTGTGAGAGTATAGGTTTCAGTTACCGGAACGCCATCGACTTCTGTAACGATTGCTTCAATCTGCATGTCCAAAACTGAACCGTCGTCTGTAAAGATAATGTTAGAGTTGAGATAGAAGTCGGATTTGTAGTCGTAGGACGTAATATCATCTTTTGAGAAAATTGAAATTCCGTTAGCAGAAGGTGTTGAAGTGTCTAAATCATATTGGATTTTTTCCTCTGAGCCTGTGTTTCCATAAAGTACAAGATTATTAGCCATATTCACAATTGCGCCAATACCCGTTGGAAAATTTACATCTGGATCCTCGAGTATCACTTCAATGATATCTTCATAAGTTCCTATTATTCCGTCTCCGTATCTAAATGATTTTGTTATTGATTGAACTTCGGTATCAGTTTCGTCGTATATTTTTATCTCAAAATCATTAAATATATTTGGGAATGTGGAACCGGTTAAATCAAATTCGAATTCGTAATCATCTGCAATAAATTCTTTTCTCAGATATAGTGATTCTCCTGGATATAAATCGGTAGTGTCATCACCATTTTGTTTTACCGTGTTCTCATTTATGTAAACATCGTTAACATTTATGTAATTTACGGTGTAGGTATCTACATCAATTTGCGCCTCATCTGAATTAGCAAAAATGTTTGTATCTGCATCTAAAATAAATCTTTCTAAAAAATAACAAAGGTTTGCGGTCATTGGATCACTGTCATGATCATAACAATAGGTTGCAGTAGAAATTGAAACAGGGGCAGATAGACTGTAGGTAATTACTTCTGGGTTGGAACCGTCATAATTTGCACTGTGCAAATCATTACTATTTTCGCTGAATACAATCGATGATCCTGCTTCAAAAATGAAATCGATTTTAGACACTTTTGTATCACTATCTAGCGTAAATGGGATGCTATATTCGGCTAAAAGTGATTGAGGATCTGTAACTTTTAAAATCCTATCACCTCCAGTTTCTGCAATATAAAGAGTATTGTTCACTTTATCTACAAATACTCCTGTCGGGAAATCTAGTTTGCAATATAGTGCGGAATTGCTACAAATTTCATCATCTCCGGAACCAACAACTACTTCTGGAGCAGGAGTTCCATCTAAAATTATTTTTTGAACTGTATTTTCGTAAGGATTTGCCACAAAAATCACATCACTACCGCTATCAACTCCTCCGTGGGTTATTCCTGCCGGGAAATCAACATTTTCTACAGCCAATAATTCTGTACCCACAAGATCGGTAATTATTATTCTGTCATTACCGGAATCCGAAATTGCCAAACGATCGTCAGCCCCTGTGTTTTCATAACTTTCTACGCCGATCGGAGTGTTTAGATCTGTGATTATATCGGAACAAGTTGGATTTGGGATTTTTTCACATTTAATCACCTTATTTTCTAATGGATAAGTGATGTAATAATATTCAACAGTTAATTCTGTGTTTTTTGTGAAGCCCGCAAAATTCGGCGGAACATTTGTTGTTGATCCACCCTCAATAATCTGGCCTCCACCAGAATTTCCGTAAGCGTAACTTGTTGGGCTATCAACATCTATTTCGACATCATTAAAAACAAAAAAATCTTTAAAAACTATATGGTCTGAATCCTCTCCAAAATAAGTAAAGGGCAAATGACCTTCGCTAGTATCATTGCGTGTAACAATATAATCACCTGGATTTTCCACAAGTGCATCTACCTGCAGTAATTTGTCTCGAAGTACCTCATTTGTAGTGAATTGCTCTTGTTCATTACTTACCCTTTCCTGTGCGGTGAAGATATTACTGAAAGTGCTGGCAAAAAAAGTGCTCATTCCAACCATAATTACGGCTGTTATTGCCAAAGCGACGATTAATTCGATCAGGCTAAAACCCTGCTTTCGCAATGTCCGATGTCCGATGTCCGATGTCCGATGATTTTTAATTTGGTCTTTCATCAATTAAAAATGATTCGTTTTGCTTCAGCAGTGTGAGTGCCAGAACTATCTTCCCATTCTACGATAGAAGTTATCTCGTAAGCATTTGTGAGACTACCGCTACTGATTTCAATTGTTCTACTAAAAGTAGTATCAATTGCTTCCGGAACAGTCATGCAATCTATGTTATATATACCAAAATTGGTTATTTGGCATGTGCAAGAAGGAGCTGAACATTGTGCAGCTATTCCAACCGTTCCTAGTCCTTCTACCACTTCTGCCCCCTGATTAGCCAAAAAATGGGCTTCGACCTCATTAGATCGAGAATTTCCCATTCTAAGTCCACTTGTTTGCAAATTTACGGCACCAACAATGATCACCGAGAGGAAAAAAACGGTGAAAACTAGCTCAATTAAGCTAAAACCTTTATTTATTTCTGATCTCAGATTTCTGATCTCAGATTCAATTTTGTATTTTGTATTTTTCATTTTGGGTAAATTGTACCAGATAGAGCTATTTTTGTCACTTTTTTCCACATTTATCAGTGAAATCATAAAAATCACACAAATCAGCGGTTTAGACAGTATTTACCATTGAAAAATAGTCCATTTTTTGCTATAATATAAAGATTAATAAAACTTATTTAGATATGTCATTACTCGACACCCTGAAAAAGGAGAGTGAAGAAGCTCTAGGCGAAAAGCCGGAAGTGGCAACACAAGGGACTGATCAAGAGCTTGATTCAGGCAAAACAGAGGTGGCTAATGCGGAAGATGTGCCAGTTCCACAATCTTTTGATGAAGACTCTATTCCGAGTGTTGTAGATGAGATTTTTAATACTGCGCTTGAAAAACATGCTTCAGATATCCACTTTAAACCAAAAGAGAACAAATTCGAGGTGTTTTTTCGTATAGATGGGACAATGGTGGAGTATAAACTGTACGATAAAATCTATCATCATCCAATTATTGCCCGTATTAAGATTATTTCAGGGCTAAAAATTGATGAACACCGCTTGCCACAAGATGGTAAAAGTAGTTTTCAAGGCCCAGGAGATAAGGAAGTTGATCTTCGTGTTTCAATATTACCTACACAGTATGGCGAGAAAGTTGTTATTCGTTTGTTAGAGAAAAATCCGAAAATGGTGGAACTTAGGGATCTTGGAATGCTTCCAAATATTTTATTGAAGGTTGAAAAGCATTTAAAATCGACTTATGGAATGATTTTGGCAGTAGGTCCTACAGGTAGTGGTAAATCTACTTCTCTTTTCTCAATGGTTTCGACCTTTGACGCTGAAGATTATAATATTTCAACATTGGAAGATCCGATTGAGTATAAGATTCCTGATGTAACTCAAACTCAGATTAATCCAGATATTGGTTTCGACTTTCCAGATGGTTTACGTACGATAGTTCGTCAGGATCCGGATATTATTATGGTGGGTGAAATCCGTGACCAAAAAACGGCTTCACTTGCTATTGAATCTGCGCTTACCGGTCACTTGGTATTCAGCACACTGCATACAAATTCTGCTTCTGGAACTATTCAGCGCTTGCTTAATATGGATATTGATAGATTCCTGATTACAGCGGCGGTTAAAATAATTATTTCCCAGAGGCTGGTACGTAAGGTATGTTCAAGTTGTAGAGAAAAATACCCAGTTCCGGCAAAATTTCATCAAATGCTTAAGGAAGAAATTGATATCACTCCGGAAAATGCATTCTTTTACAAAGCTAATGGTTGTGAAAAATGTAATAACACCGGATACAGCGGACGTATTGGTATTTTTGAAGTTCTGGAAATGTCTCCGGCTATTGAGGAATTGATTATTAATAGTGCATCTAATACGGATATTGAAGCTCAGGCTGTAAGAGAGGGAATGATTTTACTTAGAAAAGATGCGCTTTATAAAGCGGTAACTGGTGATATAACAATCGAAGAAGCTCTTCGTGTACTTAATTCATAATAAATATGACAGCTTTTGTAGGTAAAATTAGAGATTCATTTTCAGACTTCTGGTTCGAAGTTGATTTGTTTTTTAGTAAATTATTTCACAAAAAGAAAAAGGCAGCGGATCAGCAAATCAGTGAATTAACAAATCAGCAAGCGGATAAGCCATTGGATCAGCCATTGGATAAGCCAGTGGAAGCTAAAAAAGAGACAGTGAAAAATAGCAAAAAGAAACTCCCGTTTGCGATAAAAATGTTACGCATGACCGGTAAAACCAGACTTCAGTTTTATGATGAAATGGCGACATTGGTCGGTTCAGGTGTAACCCTTATCGATGCACTTTCTCTTGTAAAAGCACAAACAAGTAATAAGGGGTTGAAAAAATTATACGGTGAAATGATTCATGATATTAATACCGGTATGAGTTTGGCGGAATCAATGTATGAATTTCCTCACATATTTCCAAAAATGCAGGCGGCTCTTGTTGAAGCAGCTGAAAAAAGTGGAAATTTAAAAACTGTAATGGCTGAATTGGCCGAGGAAATGGAAGCGGATCAGGACTTTTCACGTAAGATTACCGGTGCGATGTTTTATCCTGTTATTCTTTTGGTGCTCGCTATTGGCATGGTTGTTGGAATGATGATATTTGTTATACCAAAGATTGCCAAGATGTATGAACAATCCAATACTGACCTTCCGTTAATTACACAAAAAGTTATTGATATTAGTCATTTTATTACAACACAGTGGCCTACGCTACTAATGGGAATTGCCGGTACAGTTTTCGTTCTTTGGATACTATTTTCTAAGACCAAAATTGGTAAATTAGGATGGGAAAATTTCGTAAGTATTGTTCCGGTTGCAGGAAAACTTAGTAAGCAAAAGAATTTAATGATGTTCGCATCTAATATGTCGATGCTTATGAAAAGCGGAGTCTTAATTAGTGATGCATTCGCAATTACCCAAAAAACAATTTCAAATCTTCATTACCAAAAGGAAATTGAGAAAATCAGAAATGGAATAATTATGGGTAGAGAGGTTAGCGAAATGATGGGGCTTGAGGATATCAAAGCTCAGAAGTTTAAGAATAATAGATATTTCCCACTGCAAGTTGCGCAATTAATGCACATCGGTGAAACTACAGGGACGATATCTGAAATGCTAATGAAAATTAAAAAGAACTATCATAAGAGTATTGATTACACTCTCAGAAATATTTCAACTTTAGTGGAACCGATTATGATATTTATTGTGGCTGCTTTGGTTGGATCAATCCTGCTCGCAGTTATGATGCCTTTCTTCTACATTGGTACAACTATCAGTTAAAAGTTATCATATTTTTTGTTCGTAAAAACGTATTCCCAACCATTAGGTAATTCGTGTTTTATTGGGTTGCATGCGATATACCCCATATGATATTGCCAATCATTTTCATTACGAATGTAATGGTCGTGATATGATTTTTGCCATTGGAAATGTGGTAATGGAATTTGGTTCAAATATTTGAATTTGAAACGAAATTTTAATATCCATTTTATTTTGTTCAATCTTCGAAGGCGCGGATCATGATCCGCGCCTTCGATTTGGGGTGAATCATATTTATTATCCCCCATTACAAAATTACAATCCCTCGATACATTTCGTTTCAAAAAATGCATAATCTCCGAAATATCACACCCATTTTCTGGACGTATTAATAAATGAAAATGATCCAAGCATAAAACCCATCCATATAAAATGAATTCTTTTAACTCCTTACAAATCCTCAAATTCTCCACAAACAAATCACAAAATATTTTTTCTTTGAAAAACGGATAATTATTATGTGTTTTACATGTAACAAAATATTCCGCATCTTCAAAATATATGCGCTTTTGGCTGTTTCGATGTTTTAATTTCATACAATATATTCATTTAAATACAAAAAATTCAATTCAAGGGGATTCTTATATCATGGTATTCTTATCACTGTCAAACCATGCGCAAAAAAACTATTAAACAAATCAAAGAGCAGATTAAAGAATCATATAGTGCGATTGCACAGGAGTTTCATCAAACCCGAAAGGCTCCATGGGAAGAATTTAATCATTTTCTTGCCTATACAAAACATGATGGAAACACATTGGACTTGGGGTGCGGAAACGGAAGATTATATGAATTTTTGAAGCCTAAAAATGTTAACTATTTAGGGATTGATCATAATTCCCACCTGCTCGATAAGGCTCGTGAAAGTTACCCGGAAGCAAGGTTTGAATTGGATGATATGACTGATGTAGATTTGCCGGAAGAGGCTTTCGATAATATTTTTTGTATAGCTGCCTTTCATCATATTCCTGGGAGAAAAATGAGAAAGCATGTTGCAGATAACATGCATCGTTCATTAAAAACGGATGGGATATTAATTTTAACCGTTTGGAATCTATTTCAATTCAAGTATCTGAAGGCGTTACTTAAAGCGATTGTAACTTGTATTCTTCATTTAGGACTTAAAACTGCTTGGAACGATTTGATGATTAAGTGGGGTAATTTTCCGATTAAACGTTACTACCATGCATTCTTACCGAAGGAATTTTTAAAATATTTTCCGGAGAGCAAATGGAAAATTGAGGAATTCTATTTTACGAGAAAGGGAAATCGAGTATCATTCTTACGTTCTTTCAACTTAGTACTAATAGCACGAAAAAAGTGAGTAATAGAGTGGAAATCGCAGGCATTCCATTTGATCCCGTTACGTATGGCGGAGTGCTAACCGCTATTGAAGTTTTTGTTAGGGGGGATAAAAAAGTTTTCATTACAACGCCAAATCCAGAAATGGTACTGGATGCTAATAAAAATGAAAAATTTTTGGGTACTTTGAATAAATCCACAATGAATATTCCGGATGGCATTGGTATTTTGTGGGCATCTTATTATTTGGATTTGCCGAAGTCAAAGAATAAGTACTTACAGCTTTTTTCTTCGCTTTCAAAAACTCTATTTTCACCAAAAAATATTCGAAAAATACTTCCGGAACGCGTTACTGGTTCGGATTTATTAATGAAAGTGGTTGATAAATCTCAGGGTGAAAAATGGCGAATATTTTTGTTGGGTGCAAGGGTGGGTGTTGCAAAAAAGGCTATAGAAAAATTGCTGAAGAAGTGTCCAAATGCAATTTTTGCCGGTAGTTATTCCGGTAGTCCAAAAAAAGAGGAGGAGAATTATATCTGCGAAATGATTAACAGTGCAAAACCGGATATTTTGTTTGTTGCGTACGGTAGTCCGGCTCAAGAAATGTGGATTGAACGTAATTTAGAAAAGTTACATAGCACCAAGGTCGCAATTGGAGTTGGTGGCGCATTCGATTTTGCGGCGGGAAAAATTAAACGTGCACCTAGCTTTATGCAGAAAATTGGGTTAGAATGGTTGTGGAGATTAGTACGTGAACCTAGGAGGATAAAAAGGATATGGAATGCAACAGTTGTTTTTACAAAACTGATATTTAGACTAAAAAACAAAAATTAAAATAAAATTACGCTTTAAATTTGAGAATGGTTTACAGGCGGAAGTTTTTGTGTTATTGTATAGACCAATCTCTAGCCCTCTCCAAGCGGTTAGTTTTGTTTAAACTAATGTATATGGCTACAGAGGAGTATGACTTCAAAGGTCAATTAAAATACGAGCATTTTAAGTTCTTTTTTCGGAGGCATTGGGTGCGCTATATTCATCCGATCATCTTCACCATTCCTATTGGTTTATTGATAGTTGTTATTTTGCTGGTTTTTGGAAGGCTCGTGGTAATTGTAGATTTTGCTTTTTTGAGAGCCTTTTTTGTTTTCTTTACGATGATTGTAACGAGTTTTTATATATTTAT
>JAHIYT010000114.1 GCA_018814945.1 Patescibacteria group bacterium | reverse complement strand
GAAGTAAATTTAATGCAGAAAGTGTGATTGAAAGTTTTAATGCTGCAATCGAATCTCAAAATCCGCAGATAGCTTCGTATATTAACAATATCGAAGGTATAACCGCTGTTGACGATTATAATATTTTAATAAGCACAAAAACGCCCGATCCATTGCTTCTCTCTAAATTAACAAAATTCTTTATAAACAGACCGGGAGATATTGGAACCGGACCTTATAAGTTGAGCGAATGGAATGAGGGGGAAACCTTGGAACTAACTGCATTTACGAACTACTGGGGTAAACAGCCAACATATAGAAATGCTTCTTACGTGGTCACATCTAACAGAGCACAAAGAGAAAAGAATTTTGAGGAAGGTCAAACAAATATTTTGGCTTCTGTTACACAAGATCAAGCATTGGAGCTCCCTAAAAATCAAGTTAAAACTAACTACAGCTTAGAGGTGAATTTTTTGATGTTTAACATGCAAAATGAAATATTAGCCGATCGAAATACTAGAGAAGCGATAAACTCTTTGTTTGACCCTGCGGAAATTGAAGCTATTGGAAACCATTTTGTCAGGCAAGCTAGTCAATTTGTAGCACCTGGAGTATATGGGTACAACGCAGATATAGAACCTTTTAAATATGATACAGAAAATGTTGCTACAAATATTTTTGGAGAGAATAGGTTGGAAAGGGTGTCACTTGATTATTTAAGTAGTTACCAGACTTTGATTGAGTATGTACAAAAACCGCTTAAAGAAGCTGGATTTTCTATTAAATTAAATGGTGTTGGTGCTACAGAGCTACTTGATGATATTCAGAATAACGATAGTGATATCTTTTTGATTGGATGGCAGGCTGAAGATGGTGATGCCGGAGGGTTTTTGAATGCCTTTGTTCACAGTGAAGGTAAATTTAATAACGGCAGATATTCCAACCCAAAAATTGATGAGCTTATTGAAGAAAGTATGCAGGAAATGGATACTCAGAAAAGATTGGACCTTCTCCAAAATATTATATTAAAAGTTCATGATGAGCTAATTGGAGTACCACTATTTGAGTCATCTAGGCTTTATGCGGTGCAGGAAGATGTTGATTGGGAACCGAGATTAGATGGCTTGGTATTGGCTGCGGAAGTTAAATAACCCTGTCCATCAATCCTTGTACAACATTCCATTTTTTTCTTTTTATTTTTATTTTTTGACACGCGGCATGCCACGTGTCTACGTTTTTTGTTTGTTTTTTGTTTTTTTACCGCTGATTAAAAGGAAAAGGGGTCTGGGGTACTTGCGGACGTGTAGGAGATGGTTAAAAGGTAAATAGCTGGTATTTGTCTCGCAGAACCCCAGAGGTTTTTGGATTCTTTTTGACTACAAAAAGAATCGCCTGCCCGGCGAGGGCAAATAAAGTTAAATAGGACCAAAACACATTTATGCAAGTTGGAAGCAGGAATGAGTGAGTTGTTTGGATTATAACGAAGTATTCCGTACAAGGATTGTTGTACAAATAATCTGAAAGAGAGCTCCCTATCTTTTTGTAATAAATAGTGAACATGTTACAATGTTTTTAATTTAAGTTATCTAATTTTTAAATTATGAAGAAGATATTTGTGCTACTGTTTGTCTTTTCTTTACTTATGTCTGGATGTGGTGGAGATGATGATTTTGTTAAAGCTCCGCAAAGTCCGTGTGGAGATGGCGTCTGTGACAAAGTTGAAAAAGCGAGAGGAATATGCCCTGAAGATTGCGGAGGTGAATTAATTGAGATGGGTTCAGAATCAGAAGAATTAGTAATTGAATATGAAGAAATTGCAGAAAACGAATACTATGTAACCAATCAAACAAGTGGTTCAAAACTGTATGTGAATCTGGTTCCAGCTAAAGGTGTAAGCGGACCTGCTCCTACTATTATTATGTCTCCTGGTGGTACTGGTGACAGCAGTGCATATACAAATAATGTTCCTGGTGTTACATCTACTGCAGAAAAATTTGCAAATGCCGGCTTTAATGCAGTTGTTTATGCCCCAGAAGGTAGAGGTAAGAGTGAAGGGCAGGAAAATATGAATGGATTTATTGGACAAGATGGTCTTTATTACGTCACTGAATTTATAGATACTTTACCGGAGGTTGGTGATATTGGGTATTTCACTCAATCTTATGGTGTTGTACTTGCAAGTGGAGTACTCGCCAGATATCCGGACGGACCAGCTATGTTTTTGATAGATTGGGAAGGGCCAGTGAATAGATATGATGTAACGGTAGGGTGTAAATCTGATGAGATGGATATCACTAAACAAGAAAGCCCCGCTGGACATTCTTGTGACGATGAGGAATATTGGGAAGAAAGAGAAGCCGAAGTATTTGGACCAGAAATAGAAGTTCCTTATCATAGAGTTCAATCACTTGAAGATCATGTTCAGCCAGATGCTAGTAATGCTATAGATATGATTATGGCTACTACAAACACAAAGTATGGTGGTAATGGTAAATCCCCTTATACAAGACTAAATGACTTTGAGCCAAATACAATTTTCTCTTTAGAAATTGAGGATGAATTAACTGAAATTGATATAGAAAAATATGACATGATAATTGGATATGCTGAATACCTATTTGAAGAGTATGGTACCACCGATAGTGAACAAGTTGAGGAACAAATTGTGGAAGAGGATGAAGATTACATAAGAGAGCCAGGTACCGTTTATTTTGGATTCATGGTTCATTTAGAAGGGTGGAAAACGGAAATGGATGAGGAGATTAAGTTTAATGCACATATGGATGAAGCTAGAGAGCTTGCTGATATTTTTGAAGCTAATGGTGCCAAGGTAACATTTGAAGCAAGTCCGGAAACCATTGAGGCATGCGGCAACTTTGAAAATGTACTTCTTGAGCTATATGAAAGGGGTCATGGCATAGGTGTACATGCGGATGCAGGCAATAGTAGCAATCCAAACTACAACCTAAAACTATTCACCGTTGAAATAATGAAAATGAAGGAAGATTTGGAAGCATTAGGTATTCCTGTGCAACACGTTTCCGGCACATGTTCAGAGCTAGATTGGGCAAAAGCTTCAATTGATGCCGGATACGTATTTACAACGGGTGGAGTTGGCTATTGTGCAATGTCTATGCCAGAAGATATGAGACCCGAGGTATATAGTGACTGCCCTTATCCTGGTGCATGTCATGGAAATATGCCACTTGATATGGAAGATAGAATTAACCCATGGAGAATTAGCACTGCTGTAGGAGATTGGACTATTGATGATCCGAATGGAAAACTTGTGAATTTGGCTTCTGATGGAGGTATAAAGAATTTATATGAGGAAACACTAGATCCATCTCAAACTCATGGGGATATGGAATATGAAGATGAGGATATTAATGTGTTGGTGGATAAAATTGAAGAAGCTATTGCACTTTCCGATAAAAATAAGGTAAATATTATATATTTCTCACTTAGTATTGGCGCTAAAGATGTTGATACTGACTTTTACCAGAGTATGTTTGATGCACTTCAGCCTTATGTTGATGCAGGTCAGCTTGAGTATAAGAGCATGAATGAGATGTACAACGAGTATATCCAATGGGTGAACTAATCGATAAGTCCAACAATAGTTCTACGATTGTTCCACAATTAGTCCCTTAACCGGAAAATTGCTTGCCTAAAAATAACTCTTTCGGTATAATAAGAATGTAGCAGAGCCGAGATGGGTCTGCTCATTTTATTACAAAATTACAAACGCTGCGCTATTACAAAATTACAAGATTATTTCTATGTAATCGTAACGTTAAGTAATAATCACAATAATTTTGTAATCTTGTAATAATTAATCTTGTAATAAACATAATATGAAACCACAATTTTTCGCAGCAATTCACCAAATATGTGATGAAAAGAACATTCCATACGAACGTGTAATGGAAACGGTAAAAGCTGCCCTTGCAACCGCTTATAGAAAGGACTTTGGAAACAAAGAACAAGAGGTTGAAATCATTCTTCAAGAAGACTCTGACATAGCAACTGTACTTTTAATTAAAGAGGTTGTTGAAGAAGTTGAAAATCCAAACATCGAAATTTCATTGGAAGAATCTCAAAAGATGAAAAAAGATGTTGAAATTGGAGATATAATTAAGATTGATGTAACACCACTTGAATATGGTCGTATTGCAGCTCAATCCGCTAAGCAGGTGATATTACAAAGATTGCAAGAAGCCGAACGTGATGCTACTTACGAGATGTTCAAGAACCGTGAGAATGAAATTATGACTGCACAAGTTATGCGCGTGGAAGGTGGAAATGTCTACATTCAGATTGAAAAACATAACGTAATGCTCGGGCCAAAAGACCAGATGTCTAGCGAAAAGTATTACAATGGCAAGCGCATGAAGGTTTATCTGGATAGAGTAGTCCACACAAATAAAGGCCCTCAACTTTCTATTTCTCGTACTCACCCAAATTTGGTTGTGAGACTTTTGGAAATGGAAATCCCAGAAGTTGCTGAAGGTGACGTTGAGATTAAATCAATTGCTCGTGACCCTGGTGTTCGTAGTAAGGTCAGCGTTTGGTCGGAGGATGATAAGATTGATCCAGTTGGAGCTTGTATAGGACAAAAGGGTGTTCGTATCCAAAGTGTTATGAACGAGCTTAACGGCGAACGTGTAGATATTATCGAATGGACTAAAGATCCAAAAGAATTTATCGCTACATCGCTTCAGCCAGCTAAAATTGCTGAGGTTGTAATAGTTAATGCTGGTGAAGAAGCGGGCGTTAAAAAAAGAGCTGCAGTATTTGTGGAGGAAGAAGAACGTCCAATGGCTATTGGTAAACGTGGTCAAAATGTACGTCTTGCTTCTGACCTTACCGGTTATGAACTTGATTTATATAATTTAGAACAATTACCTGCATTTAAAGAGAAGTTGAAAGAGATGATTAAGAGCGGTGCTGACCGCAGAATTGAAGATGAAGATCTTGAAACTGTATCTACAGCAAAAGAACTTGAAGCTGCTGAAAAATCGATTGAAGAAGAAGGTAAATCTAAAAGCAAGGCAAAGAAAAAGGCAAAGGCAAGTGATGAGTGGGGCAAGCTAACCAAAGCTGTTACAAGCAAGTTAGAAGCTGCTGGTTTTGCAGGTTTGGAGGAATTGAAAGGTAAGAGCTTGGAGGAATTAGAAGGGATTGAAGGAATTGGTAAAGTTAGTGCTCAGAAGATACTTGGTGAATTAGAGTAAATTAGTTTTTAGAACAACGAAAAAACCCGCATTAATTACGCGGGTTTTTTCGTATTTTATTATGACCAAATTTTATTGAGTACCAAATATGAAGTAACCAAGATCATCTGCATCAACTACTTCCAGAGCAGTGATATCTTGTTCTAAACCTCCAACCCACGCTTGCAAAGCAGCATCGTTGGCAGCACCCGGATCAGCGATATAATCACTAACTTGTGAATTAGCCAATTGATATGTATCCATTGCAGCACCTAATAGATAAGACCCTGCACTATTTTTTCTCCATTCATATGTCGCGTAAAAATATGAACCTGTACAATCTGTAGCTCCAGCTTCAATGAAATCACCGGATGGTGGAGAAGGTATGTCGTTTCCTTTTAAATATCCTTCCAACCTTTCTAATACAGCCACATCAGCAACAGATAGCCCACCTGTAGTAGATGGAACTAGGCAAGGTGTTGTTAGCTCTGGGAATTCACTGTAATCCACATTGTAAACATTAAGTGCTTGTTCGATATTACTTAAATCCGCAATACGTCCGGTATCACGAGCACGAGCTTGTCCACCTGTTACACGTGGAAGGATTGTACCCATCAAAATACCGAGGATTACAATAACGATCATCAACTCGATGAGTGTAAATCCACGACGGAAGGCTGTTTTAATTGTTGCGTTTTCCATTTTGTTTTTGTTTTAATTTTTAAACTATTTTGAATTTATCATGTATACAAAATTTGTGCAAGCTTTTTTTTAAAAAACTTTATTGCGCTAAAACACAGTAAAAAAGCCACATTATAAAAACCCACAGAACAAATTATTTATGCAGCGTTTGAAGCCAAGTCGGATGCGCTTAATATTGGCATCATCACAGAAATTACCAAGAAGCCAATTGCAAGACCAAGTACCACAAGAATAATTGGTTCAAGTAATGCGGATAAACCTTTTACAGTATCATTTACTTCTTCTTCGTAATAGTCCGCAAGCTTAGCGGTGATGGAATCTATTTGTGCGGTTTGTTCAGCTACTCCGATCATTCCAACCACCATATTTGGAAAGTGTTTTGTATCGTCTTTCATGTTTTCGGCCATTGTAATACCTTGTTTCACATCCTCTGCAATTTGATTAACACGTCTTTCATAAACAGGATTACCTACGGATGTAGCGGTAATGCGAAGTGCTTTAATAATAGATATTCCACTGGAAACCATAGTACTTAAACTACGGCAGAATCTTGCAAGCGCAACTTTTCTGGATAACTTTCCAAATACCGGAAACTTAAAAACTGCCTCGGCCCATAAAATTGCACCAACTTTAGTTTTCTTCCACTTGATAAATATTGCTACCAATAATGCCAATACTATGAGTACAAGGGCAGAATTAGGTATGCCCAACGTGGTATCTACAAGAAAATCACTTATATTAATCAGAGTAACTGTTGAAGCTGGTAATTCCCCACCAAGATTTTGAAACATATCTTTAATTTTCGGCATAACGTAGGTCATAACCGCAAAACCGGCACCAAGCATCAAAACAATGATTACTATTGGGTAAATCATCGCACTTTTAATTTTGGAAATAAGTGCAGATGATTTTTCAGTCTCTTGTGCAATCTGAAGTAATGTTTGATTTAAACGACCAGATGCTTCACCGGATTCAATCATACCAACTTGTGCTTCTGAAAACCCTTCTGGGTATTCTGCCATAGCCTCCGAAAAACTCTTACCACTTTCAATTTTGTCTGAAAGACCCTTAATAATCTCCTTCATATGTGGATTTTCAACCTGATCAACTAAGATATTTAAAGCTTTTACAATTGAAATACCTGCGTTAATCATGGTGGCCAAAAGTCTGAAAAAGCTTACTTTGTCAGTAGTTTTTATCGGTGTAAGTTTGGCAAGATATCCGTTTATAAGTTCGATTATTCCAACTTGTTTAGTAGACCTTGTCTCGATCTTTTTTGGAGCAACCTCTGGTTGAGTAATTGGAGCTTTTGCGCCGATATGTATTGATGTTGCTGGCATAATTTGTTTTTTTATTTATTTCCTATTGGGGGGAATTATTGTGCAATTCGATATATTTCTTCAAGTGATGTAAAGCCTTTTAAAGCTTTAATAAAACCATCCTGCTTAAGAGTAAGCATTCCATTTTCTTTGGCTTTCTCCTCCATAACATCATCTGGAGAATTTTTTAGAACTAATCCTGCGACGTCTCTGTCCATTTCTAAAATTTCAAATACCGCAGTTCTTCCTTTATAACCTAAATTATTACACTTATCACATCCCTTACCTTTATATAGTGTTATATTTTCTATAAGTTTTGGATCTAAATCTTTGTCTGAAACTCCAGCCAATTCCTTTTTAATATCTTCAGCTATTTGAGGTTCAGGTGTATATTCTTCCTTACAATATTCACAAACTTTACGTACTAATCTCTGAGAGATAATACCTCGAATTGATGAAGTTATAAGGAAAGGTTTAACACCCATGTCTGTAATACGAGTAAGTGTACCTACAGCGCTGTTGGTATGTATTGTGGAAAGCACTAAGTGACCGGTAAGCGCAGCGCGTACAGCAATCTCGATAGTTTCCTGATCACGGATCTCACCCACCATAATGATATCCGGATCCTGACGAAGGGCAGTTCTAAGACCTTTTGCAAAGTCATATTCAATTTCTGGGTGCATCTGACTTTGATTAAGTCCGTCCATTTGATACTCAACTGGATCTTCAAATGTCATTATGTTCACTCCAATTTGATTTAGACGAGCAAGAGTTGAGTAAAGTGTATTTGTTTTACCAGAACCAGTAGGACCTGTTACCAATATGATTCCGTTAGGAAGCTTTGTGAAGCGCTCCATTTTTTCAAGAGTTGTACCGGAAAGACCAAGTTCTGGAAGATCTGGGATATTTTGTGTTTTATCCTGAAGACGCATTACAATCTTTTCTCCATTTACAGTTGGTAAGCTTGAAACACGGAGGTCAATATTACGATTGTCTTCTGTGGTTACCTGAGTACGTCCGTCTTGTGGAATGCGCTGTTCGTCAATTTTAAGATTAGACATAATTTTAATACGAGAAATAACTGCAGGATGAATATTTGTTGGATATTCAACGATATGACGAAGTACACCGTCGATTCTGAATCTAATTCGAACTGTTTTTTCTTCCGGTTCTATATGAATATCACTGGCACCCATATGAAGTGCCTGACTGATTGCATACATAACAATTTGCGGGATATTTCCTGCAATAATTGCGTTTTGTAGTTGTTCAGCTTGATCACCAACAGTTTTCTCTGCAGGAGATGATACAGAAACTGGCACAGATACTTCAACTTTTGGAGTTTCCGGAGCTTGAATAGTTTCCTGAGTGGCAACCATTTGTTCTTCTTGAACTGGCGGTTCAGCTACTGCAGATATTCCCGATGCTGTACTTAGAGGTTCTACCATAAATTTTTTGAAAATCTGCAAATCTGAAAAATTAGTTTTTAAGTT
>JAHIYT010000113.1 GCA_018814945.1 Patescibacteria group bacterium | reverse complement strand
CGCTAATCTTGACATCGAAATTAATTATAATGTACTTTGGATAGACGAAGACATGCAGGAAGGCATGGTTCTGAGAAGAACTTTCGAGCAAACTTTAGGAGTGTTATGGAACTTACCTGAAGATGTTAAGATTACTTACTGTACCCATGAAAGAGCAATCAGAGAACTAGCCAATAATCTTTATTCATTAGTAATCTTAGACCATGACTCCTATCGAGGTGATGCTCGAGGTCCCTCTACTCTTAGAGGCATCAGAGATTTGGATCAAGATATTCCGATTATCTACACCTCATCTTCAAACAGTGTTTCAGACAGTTTAATCAGAAAAAATGTAAAAGAGATTATTCGAACAGATCAACTTCCTTTGAGATTAGCAGAGTTGATAGAAAAATATATTGAGGAATAAAATGACAGAAGAAAATAAAGTAGAGAAAGAGGAGTTAGAGAAGTTAGTAAAAAAAAATGGTAAGAAAGCTGTTGTCATCATGACTTACAATTCCGTCAAGGGTTTTCCAGCCGGAATTCATAGTGAAGGTAGAGTAGTTGTCTACAGCTGGAATAGACATGCCCACAGAGGAGACACACCAGCCATCGCCAAACAACTTACTGATCAGTTCTATGACGACTTTGACTTAAGAAGGGACGGAGAATTGTTTGAACACGTTTTTGTCTATACAGGTATTAATGCCATTGACGAATCAATTCAAACTGCGCAATCAATCGCCCATGACTGGAAAACCGGAGATGACGAAACAAAAGTAACCATGGTTGGCTGCGAATGTGATTATAACCGAAAAAGCAGAATTGCCCATAACAACTACCAAGTAGATTTGATTAAATGCGGATGCGGCGGTGAAAGTGTTTTAGGTAAAATCGCTCAACAAATCATCGAGGGAGTTGATCCAAAAAAGATTAGAGATTATGGAGAAAAATGAAACCACTAATCTTAGTAACCAACGATGATGGTTATGATTCAGCTGGAATTCTGGAAGTAGCGAAAGCTGCCCAAGAATACGGTGAGGTAGTTATTGCTGCTCCTAAACAACATCAATCTGGAATGGGAAGAGCAGTCACAGTTAGAAAACCAATCAGTGTTGAGGAAACAGAACTAGAAGGAATAAAATCATACATCATTGATGGAACTCCAGCTAGTTGTGTCATTATTGGTTTAGAATTACTCGATAGAAAACCTGATTTAGTTGTTTCAGGAATTAATCGAGGCGAGAACCTAGCTGCATCAATGACAATGAGCGGTACTTTAAGTGCTGCTCTAGAAGCCTCAACCTATGGAATTCCCGCTTTAGCTTTTTCATTACGCCGACCAACATACATTTCTAAAGAAGAATTTCAATTTGGTTCAGTAGCGAAACTAACCGGAAAGTTCATTCAGGGAATGTTAGATGGTAGCATTGAAGGAAGATTGCTCAACATCAATATCCCCTACGATGCAGATCAGAGCACACCACTTCAATATGGTCCTCCCAGTAGGAATAAACTGCACTGGCCGAAAGTTTCTCAAGTAGAAGGAAAATATTTTATTGACTTTGAAAAGGATTACCGTGGTTTAGAGAAAGGTTCTGATGTAGATATTATTGTAAATGATAATAAGATATCAGTTACTTCGTTAGACTACATGATTGCTGCAAGATAATCAAAACAACAATAACATTTAAATATTCTTTTATTTTTATTTTCTTCATGGATCTTAAAAAAGAGGTTAAGCTCATCAAAGAAAGAAATAAAAAAGTTGAGGGCGATAAAGCTTGGGAAACTAGTTGGAGCAGAAAGGTCTTAATTGCTATTCTTACTTATTTTGTTATTGTTCTCTTCTTTTACTTTGCCGAATTGCCCAAACCATTCATAAACTCGATTGTGCCTGCTCTAGCTTTTGTTCTTTCTACAGCAACCCTACCAATATTTAAGAAATTGTGGGTTAAGTATTTTTATTGACATTTAAACCAACCCCACCATATAATCATACTTATATTCTTGGATAATTGAAGCAGTTTCATAGTCTTTAATTATTTTTGAAAACTTCATTCTTATCTTAGTTATTACTTCATCAAAATGTTTCAGATTTTTAGCCGCAATATTAATTGTAAAATCCCATTTTCCGGTTGTCTTCGCTACATAAACAACCTCAGGATAAGCCTTTAAGAATCCTAAAAATGACCTCTCTTTTTCTTCAGTCAAATTATGCAAAACAAAATTAACAAAAGTGTAGATAGGATACCCTAAGATTGAAGGATTCAAAACCGTATGAAAAAAACGAATTACTTTCTGCTTTTCCATTTTTTTAATTCTGTAAAGAACACTATCACGTTGTATTCCCGTTTTTCTGCTAATCTGAGCAATCGAAAGACGCGCATGATTATTTATTAATTCCAAGATTTTCTTATCCTTACTATCTAATTTGATTGTTTTCCCATAACTGATTAAATTATCTTCTTTAAGCATATTTCTCTTATTATAGTGTAGGTATATATAAATCTTACGTATTTTAAGTAATATTTGGAGACAAGTTTCTTATATGTGTGGTTATAATAAATAGTTATGAGTTTAATACCTTTTTTCATCGGAGCAGGACTTGGCGTCACTATAGGAGATCTTATCTTAGCCCAGTGGGCCAGAACAGGAGCTACCTGGCTGTTAATATTAGGTCT
>JAHIYT010000112.1 GCA_018814945.1 Patescibacteria group bacterium | reverse complement strand
CCGAGGAGCTTGAATAATTGTTCAGATTGAATTTGAATACGTTCAATCGTTCTATTATCGAACCTTGGCGGGCAATGGTAAGTAACCTGACGAGTTGCCAGATATTTTTTTCTATAATCAAAAATCTGATGATCTTTGTAACTAATTTCTATTTCGGACGGCATTACGGCAACCGGCATACCAAAGCGATTTTGTAGGATTATTACTGTGAATTCAGTCCCCTGACAAAATGGCTCAATAACAACACGTGTATCTACCCTTTTGGAAAAAATTTCCTGAGCTTTTTTTAGTGCTTCATCCGGAGTTGAAATTGAATAAACTGCAATACTAGAACCACCAGTTGCAGGTTTTACAACCGCGCGTTTGATTTTATGCTCCTTAAAGAATTTAGCGATAGCTTGTTTATGATTTTTTAGGTGAGATTTTAGAAGGATTGATGGAAGTGTGTAAAAACCATTTTCTCTAATAAATTCATTAGCGCTGAATTTATCAAATGCCCTTTTGCAAGCATCTTCCGGCGATCCTATACATGGGCATTTATGACGCTTGAGAATACGCTGAATTTCGCCATCTTCTCCAAATGGACCGTGCATTACAGGGAAGGCCAGATCTACCGTTTTTAAAAACTTACCAAAAGCTGTTTTGGAAAGTGGCTTACCGGACGAGTGAAGTTTAAAATCAAAATCAGATGGTGTGTTTGAATAAAGTTGTGAACGGGAAATTTGGTACGCGTTTTTTTTATGGTCAAAATAAATTGGAAGAATCTCAATTTCTTCTGAATGTAAGTGATCGCAAACGGAGCGAGCGGAGTTGAGTGAGATACCACGTTCGAGTGATGGACCACCGCACAAAAGTGCAATTTTCAATTTACAATTTACAATTTTCATTCAATGAAATTAAATAATTCGTACAAATTGTATACTCTTTTTTTGGCTTATGCAAATAGTTTGTAAATTGTAAATTGTAAATTGAAAATTTATTAGAGTTTTTTCGTACAAATAAAAATGTAATAAGTTTTGACAAGTATTAAAAAATCAATAAAATTGGAACCTCGTGTATTCCGTGTTTGGCTAATGATGGCTGGCATGGTTTCGAGAAAATCAAAGAAGCGTCTTTAGCAAGGGAGGGTGCAATGGCGAAGAAAAAAGTGAAGGTTACCCTAAAATGCCGCAATTGTGGCACCGAGAACTCAACCAAGAGACATCGATGTACAAGCTGCAATTCCAAACTTCCCAGAGGATGACCACCTTTGGGCCTAGCTGGGGAATCAAGCCAATGACGCTTCTTTCCCCCTTATCCTAAATAACTCTTTTATTGACGAATAAAGAACAGAGGAATGTTGATTTTTGATATGACAGTCAATTTACTGACTATAACTTAAAAAATCAAAAATCGTTAATCAGTGTTCGTCAATTAAAGAAGATATGGTATCGTCATTACGTCATTTTATAATGTCGTCAAAATGGTAGATAGTAAAATATTCCGGGCATACGATATCCGTGGTACTTATCCCGAGCAATTAAATGTTGAAAATGCCAAATTGATTGGGAAAGCCTTTGGTACTTATTTACGTCACAAACTTGATTTAGAGGCGCCAAAAGTTGTTGTTGGTATGGATTGCCGAATCCATGGGCCAGAACTTCATGAGGCATTTGTAAATGGCTTACTTTCAACCGGATGCAATGTTACAAATATTGGCCTATCCCCTTCCCCATTTCTTTATTTTGTAAACACTGAAGGTAAATTTGATGGCGGGTGCAATATTTCCGCAAGCCATAATCCAAAGGAATATAACGGATTTAAATTAGTGACGAGAAATGCACATGCGGTTTTTGGTGATGAAATCCAAAAGGTCTATCAAATAATCGAAAAAGGAGAGTTTTTGGAAGGTGAAGGCAAAAAAGTAAGCGGAGATTATTATCAATTCTATTTAAATAAGATTAAAAATCTGTTCGGTGAGAGTAGATATTTGAAAGTCGTTGTCGATACCGGCAATGGTGTTGCTGGAGCTACTTATCCTAAAATCCTCAGAGAGTTGGGGCATGAAGTTATCGAGCTTTATACAGAGCTTGATGGCACTTTCCCAAATCATGAAGCGGATCCTATTGTGGAAGCTAATTTGGAGGATTTGAAAAAGAAAGTTCTCGAAGAAAAGGCGGATATTGGATTTGGATTCGATGGGGATGGAGACCGCCTCGGTGTAATAACTGAAAAAGGTGAGTTTATAAATGCGGATAAAGTGTTGATGTTACTTTCTAAAGATGTACTTTCTCGCCACAAAGGTGGAACGATTGTATTTACCGTTTCTAATTCTCAATCTTTATTTGATTTGGTAACAACATGGGGCGGAAAACCAATAATGTGTGAGGTTGGTCATTCTTACGTAGAAAATGCCATGACCAAACACAATGCGGTACTTGGTGGTGAGCAGTCCGGACATTTCTTTCTGCCTGAAGATTACTACCCTTATGATGATGCGCTCGTGACAGCGTGCAGAATTTTAAATATAGTCGGCCATAATGAAAGAGAAGTTTCTTATGTGTTTGATGATTTCCCAAAAACCTACGATGAACCGGAGATTCGTCCATATTGCAGTGATGATGAGAAGTTTCAGGTACTGGAAAAGGTGAAGCTGTATTTTTTGGATAAATACCCGAATACCACGCTAGATGGAATTAGAATGGATTTTGGAAATGGTGGCTGGGCTGGAATACGTGTGAGCAATACAAGTCCTCGAATCTCAATTACCATGGAAGCACAAACACCTGACCATTTGGAAGAGATTAAAGAAATAATTCTAGGACATTTAAAAACTTATTCTGAAATTGATTGGAATAAATAAGAGAGGTATAATACTTGTGCTCCTAATTTTCACAATTATGCAAATCAAAAAACCAAAAGTTGGAAAAAAGATTTTCAAAATCCTAACCGGTGTTGTTGTTGGTGGCGCAATTGGCTCAATATTAGGCTTAACACTTGCTCCAAAAAAGGGTAAAGAGACTCGTCAGTATTTGCGAGAAAAATCTCTGGAAATGTTTCTAGAAGGAAAAGCCCGTATAAAAGATGAAAAAAGGCTTGGGTTTTTTAAACGCTGTTTACTTAAATTATTGATGCCGAAAAATAAAAAATGAGATTCATCACAAAATTCATCATAACCTTTGGCTTATTTGTTGCCTTTACCGGAACTGGCTTCGCAATGGATTTACCCGGCCAAGTTATTTTGAAGACGGATTATAAAATCTGGACTTTGTATCCGAGTCGTATGGATTGGTTTTCGGATTACAATAAAGCCTTTTTTGACGATTTTGAGATAAAGACCTTGGAGGAAGAGCAATTTCTGATTAATGATTATCTGGAGGATAAAAGCTACGAAGGAATCGATACAATGAAATTACGTAATTATTTAGAGTCAACTATTGCTCCTGAGATTTCTCGCGAAAGAGAAGATGTAACCATTGATATTGATGCGGAAGGGAATGTGATTTTTGAAGGTCATGGTCTCTTTGGCAGAGAGCTTGATCTAGAAAAGGCCACAATGATGCTCAAGTATGCACTTGAAAATAATATTGAATTCTTAACACTTCCAATTATCCGAGAAGATCCTGTTGTCACTGTTTTAAGTGAGGATCTGCAACAAATGGGTATTCAAGAGCTCGTCTCCGGTGGTGAAACTAATTTTAGCGGTTCACCATATAATAGAATAAATAATATCAATGTTGGCTTAAGTAAATTTAACGGTCATATTATTAATCCGGGTGAAGAATTTGTTTTTGGTGATGTTCTTGGTGAAGTGGATGAGAGTACTGGCTATAAACCAGAATTGGTTATTAAGGGTGATAAAACAGTGCCGGAATACGGTGGTGGCCTTTGCCAAGTATCAACAACTACCTATCGTGCCGCTCTTGCTGCTGGTTTCCCAGTTACTATGAGGAAAAATCATTCATACGCAGTGAGCTATTACACTCCACATGGTTTAGATGCTACGGTCTATCCTCCGTCACCTGATCTCAAATTCATCAATGACTCCCCTGCTCATATTTTGATGCAGTCATTTACGATCGACAAAAAAGCCTATTACAATTTTTATGGGACAAAAGATGACAGAGATGTATTTATGATAGGTCCTTACTATTCTGGATGGACTAGCCCGCCAGCAACCAAAACTCAGTATTCAAATAACCTCGCACCAGGTGAAGTTGAAGTACTTGGACACGCAGTACCTGGGCTCACTTCAACTTGGTATAGGCACGTTTTGTATAAGGAAAAGCAGGAAAATGAGAATTCTCCGGTAAGAGATTTCTTGGAAACAATATTCAGTAAATACCAGGCTCGCCCTGATTATTATATAATTGGTGCAGAGGCGCCTGCTGAAGTTACGGAAAACGGATACTAAATATCTCAGATCTCAGATCTCGGATCTCAGATTAGAGATCTTAAATTAAGAAGAGCTGTGTTTTATTTCGCTTCCACTAGCATGCAAAGTAGCCTTATTGCATTTAGCACAAAATTTATTCTGTTCTAATTTACCTGTAATAGTTTTTTTGTTAATACGGGTTTTGTAATTCTGCATTTTACAATCCTTACAAATTAGGTAAACGTTAGTGTTCTTTCCTCTTGGCATGGCTTTTAGATTAAATTAATAATTGAATAGGTTGGTGGAGCCGTTACCCAGGATTGAACTGGGGACCTCACCCTTACCATGGGTGCGCTCTACCAACTGAGCTATAACGGCATGATACATGGCGGAGAGGAAGGGGTATACTTACATTCTCGTCCCGCCTAGCGGGACTCCGAGGTCGTGCTTCGTAATAGTCCACATTCGACTTCGCTCAGTGTCCTTTACTCAGGCGCCCCCTCTTCTCGGGTTCTCATCTTAATGAACACAAAATAGGGTTTGTGATTTAGATGGCGGAGAGGAAGGGATTCGAACCCTCGAGACCCTTGCGGGTCAACCCGCGTTCCAGGCGAGCGCACTAAACCACTATGCGACCTCTCCATGGTTCGGATTAGGTATTATCCCTTATTAATTGTTTTTAAACATTTCATACACAATTTTTTCTTTTGTGTTTCTCCGGTTTTAGGGTCAGAAATCTTTTTTGTAGATAAATTAGGCATAAAACGACGTTTTGTATGACGCATTGAATGACTTACATTATAACCTGTTTGAGGCCCTTTTCCACATACTTCGCAAACTTTAGACATGATTCATGTTGATTAAAAAGCCCAAAAAATCTATCATCTCAGGGGCGGATTGTCAAACTAATATTAATTATGGAGTATTTATATTTACTTGTAGCACTGGCGGTTTGTATAACAGTTCACGAAGCATCTCATGCTTGGATTGCCTATAAACTTGGCGATCCTACTGCAAAAATGGCTGGTAGAGTGTCTTTAAATCCAATGAGACATTTGGATTTATTAGGGACAATTATGATATTTATCGCCCATTTTGGATGGGGTAAGCCAGTGCCATTTAATTACTACAATTTAAAACATCCACGCAGAGATTCTGCTCTAATAGCGATTGCAGGTCCAATAAGCAATCTGATCACAGCCTTTCTAATTGCGATTATTATTAAATATGTAGCATTACCTCTGGTATTTTTTGAAATTTTGAAGACAATTTATGTGCTTAGTATAGTCCTTTTCCTGTTTAATTTAATACCAATTGCACCGCTTGATGGTTCAAAATTACTTGGGCTTATTATTCCTGCATCAAAAGAATATTGGTATCAAAAATTTCTATCTCAGGGGCCAATGTATATCATCCTTTTGATAGTTTTTGATAGATTAATTGCTGGAGTTTCTGGCTTCTCTTTCTTTGGTGCGTACCTACAATGGGGGTATGAAATTACGACCATAGGACTCATGTTAGCTACATAAAAACTAAGGCAAATAACAAATAACTTCAGATGTTGTCAACTCAAAGTATTTGATCGTTGAACAAATTTTTGGTTCAATAGTTTTAGAAATAAAAACAAAAAAATTCGAAATTGACCGCTTAACATTGTGCATTAACTCTTTCATCAGGTTTATGGGATTATGGGTTTTACCGTTCGGCAGTACCGAGCCGGCCCTTCCCACTTAGTAATCTGGATTAATTAGCGCATTAGTGAATGGCAACTTGGGATTTTTTGTTGTGCATAATCTGAAAATCTTGAAACTTGAAAATCACATTTTTTCAGATTTTCAGATTTTCAAATTATCATCGCTGTTGTATCGTTGTTTCGTTAAAAGTAAACAGATGAAGATAATCAACAAGAACAAAAAGGCATATTTTGATTACGAAGTCTTAGATGAATATAAGGCTGGTATTATGCTGACTGGGCCTGAAATCAAGTCTGTTAGAGCTGGGCAGGTTAATTTAAAAGGTGCGTATATCAGTATTAATGATGCAGAAGCTTCAATTAGAGGTATGAATATATCTCGTTATAAATATGACTCAAGTAAGGATTATGATCCGTTTAGAGTTCGCAAATTACTTTTAAAAGAATCTGAATCACACAAAATATCCAATCATCTAAATACACAAGGCACTACGGTGGTAGCTTTGGCTATTGGCCTAGATGGTAAATACGCTAAAGTCCAGATCGGTGTTGTTCGCGGAAAGAAAAAGCATGACAAGAGGCAAACAATTAAGGATAGAGATGTTAAGAGGCAGTTGGATAGAGCTGTTAGAAAGTACTAGCGTTTGGATACCAACTTAGCAAATGCCCAAGCCATTTTAAAGATATCTCTTTGTGTATCCGCGATTTCTTTACTTTCAATTATTATCCCTATTAATTCATTCGCAAATGAAGTGATTGCAACCTTGTTATCATAAATATTAATTTCATTTGTAAATTTATAGTCTTTCGAAGGCAGAAGATGTGTTTTACGGAGGGATATCTTGTCTTCTTTTCTTACTCTTTTCCCATATTCATCATCAGGAGCGATTCCTTTTAAAAAGATTTTCTTTTTGATGCGCATTTTTACATAGTCATCATCATAACTCGGCCAATACATTCGAATCTCCCTAGAGTTTGCATAATTTAGAATTTCAGTTGTTGCGGTTAAGGTATCTTCATAAACTCTTTTTATTCCTTCAGCTCCTTCAAAATACCTTACACGTGGCTTTGAGTGTTTATGAAAAAGCCCCGTGAGTTCGGGCATTACAAGTTCAAAATTCCTTATTCTGTCCTGATATCTCTTATTTAACACTTCAGGATCAACAGCGGTAAACACCATGTGTTTATCTTTATGAATTTTACTCACAAGCCCTTTTTCCAGCATTTCTTCAAGAATATCGTAAGTTGAACCGCGTGTAATAGCGGATTTTCTACTTATCTGCATAACGGTTCCGCTTCCAAGCTCTAAACATACCAGATATATTTTTGCCTCCTTATCGTTTAGACCGAGATCGGTCAGAATATTTACTGAAAACATAATTAGAATTTATAGCAATAAAGATTTTGTTGTCGAAATTTCCGACATATATGAAATTATCACATTTATAAAACACAATCAAATTGTGCCGATCTTTTTGGCACATGATTTCTGGCATAAAAAAGGTCTTGCAAGCGTTCTAAAAAATAATAATCTAAGAATTGTTTTATAAAATAACTTATAAAATTATGCCCCCAGTAAATTATCAAAAAGACCTATCACCAACACCAAGGCTTAAAGGAAGTGAAGGATTTTTCCGCCTTTCTTACGAAGAGCTTGAGGATCTTAATCTTCAGGCAAAAAAAGAAAGATCTGCCGGAAAGCCACAATCCTTTTTTAAGAATAAATTCACTGAAATCCTTAAAAAAGAAAAAGGTATTAAGGCAGTTACAGTTTGTTTTTCCGATATGGAAGGAAAGTTCCATATGCTCGATTACAATAAGTCTTTTCTTCTGGACTCTCATGACAACCTTACTTTTGATGGCTCTTCGATACACGGTTTTACCGCGCAGAATAATTCTGATTTAAGGCTTTCAATTGATTGGTCTACTTTTAGATACCTACCTGCAGATGTATTTGGAGATGGCAAAGTTTTAGTATTTGCAAATGTACGGGACAAAGATAATAGCCTATATCTTGGTGATTACAGGGCAAATCTAATGACGCTGACAGAGGAGCTAATGAAGAAACATAAAATTACCGTAAATGTTGCGCCGGAAGTAGAAGGTCACTTGCTTGAAGGGGTTAATGCTGAGCAAAATTTTGATGAAAAGGTAGGTTTTGAAGTAGCTTCAAAAGGCGGTTATTTCAACGTACTGCCTCAGGACACATTAAGACAATTTATAGATAGAGTTGCGGAGGCCACCCGTGCAATGGGATTTGAAAATGAAAAAGATCACCCCGAAGTAGCACCGGGGGAATTTGAACTTAATTACAAATATACCGATATCTTGCTAGCCGCTGATCAGGTTCAGATATATAAAGTTATTTCACGCCAGATTGCGAAAAATTTCGGCTTAACCGCATCATTTTTACCAAAGCCAATAATGAATATTAATGGAAATGGGATGCATACCAATATCTCACTGAGCAAAAATGGTAAAAATTTATTTTACGATAAAAATAGTGAATTGAATTTATCCAAAGATGCACATAACTTCTTAACATCTATATTAAATTATGGAGCAGATATTTGCCTCGGCATAAACTCAAGTGTTAATTCCTACAGAAGATTGGATCCACATTTTGAAGCACCGAATGAAATTAAAATGTCTGCAACAGATAGGGGGTCGATGATAAGGATCCCACTGGGCAACGAAAAATCTGCGAGAGTTGAGGTGAGAACTGTTGCACCAGATGCAAACCCATATCTAGCGTTTTACCTTATTCTGCAAGCCGGATTAAAAGGAATGTTTGCAAATGGTAAGGAATTAAAAAAGATGTATGAAATCTATAAAAAACCGGTAAAGAAAATTCCGGGAAATATTTATGAAGCTATAAAGGCATTTAATGGAAGTGATTTTATAAAAGAGGTAATGTCTGAAGACAATAGAGATAAATATTTGGATTTAAAAAAATCCGCTGCAGATAGATCTCCAAAGCTCCTTGGAACGATGGTTAAGTCGGGAGAAATATGGTATCACCACGAAGTCACAAACCAAATTCTGTGGAGTCAATTCTAAATTCCTGTTAAGATCTTCATTGCTAATCAATTTGCAATGGAATTCATACCTAAAAACATAGAAAGAGTTATTGAGGAGTTCAGTAAGTTACCTGGAATTGGCTCAAAAACTGCTGAACGTTTAGCATTCTATCTACTCCGCAAACCAAACGAAGATATTAAGCGTTTCGGTGAAACTGTAGGCAATCTAAAAGAAGGAATTAAATACTGCGGCGTTTGCAAGAGCCTGACAACAGAAGATATTTGTTCAATTTGTAATAATGAAAGTCGAGATAAAGGTACTATTTGTATAGTGGAAGATATGATGGATTTAATAGCCTTAGAAAAAGCAAATCAATATAAAGGCGTATATCATGTTCTTCACGGTGTAATAGCCCCTGTGGAAGGCGTAGGGCCAGATGAATTAACTATTGCCGAACTAATTGAACGTGTTAAGAAAGGTGGAATTAATGAAATTATTATTGCACTTAATCCATCGATGGAAGGTGAAGCAACTGCCGCTTATATAACTAGATACATAAGACCAATGGATATTAAAATAACCCGTATCGCACGCGGGATACCGGTTGGTGGAGATTTAGAATTTGCAGATAGCCAGACACTTAAAAGGGCATTGGAAGGTAGGATGGATTATTAGATCTTGGATCTCGGAACTCGGAACTCGGATCTCAGATTGGATCTTGCCCCTGAGATACAAGCTCTGAGATATCTAGCATCCATCCGCTCTAAACACTACACCGATGCTTCTTAGAATTATCTTAATATCAAGCCAAAGCGACCAGTTTTCAATGTAGTAAACATCCAGTTTTACTTCTTCTTCGAAATCTAAATTAGATCTACCATTTATCTGAGCAAGGCCTGTAACACCCGGTTTAATGGCAAAAACCTGATAATGATGGCTTTCATATTGATCAACTTCTTCCGGTAGATGCGGGCGTGGGCCTACCAGGCTCATGTTGCCTATTAGCACGTTGAAGAGTTGTGGTAACTCATCGATACTAGTTTTGCGCAGAAAGCGCCCTAGGCTGGTAATACGTGGGTCGTGCTTCATTTTAAATAGAGGACCTTTTCTTTCATTCTGTTCTTTGAGATTCTGCTTCACCTTATCGGCATCAGCAACCATCGTTCTAAATTTATACATACTGAATACTTTCTCTCGATATTTACGCTTACTTTTATAAAAAATTGGCCCTTTTGAATCTATTTTTATAGCTATTCCAGCGATAATCCATAAAGGAATAAGAATGAGTATAAAAATAAGACTAAAAAGGAAATCGAATAGTCTTTTATTCACATATCCCCAACCTTCTAACGGTGTTTGTTTTAAGCTAATTAGAGGAACATCGTCAATCATTTCCATTTCCACGTTTGTTCTTTGAATACGAAGTAGATCTGGTATGAAGTAATATCTGATCTGATTTGATCGACAAAATCCAAGCAGCTCACTTGATCTGGCTTCGTCAGCTTGAATTATTTCTTCAACCCCATATTTTTTAACTATGTGCTCTAGCTGATCCACGGTTCCAATTATTTTCAGGTAATCTATTTTTCTGGACTCAACTCTTTCGGCAAGTGCACCGACAACTTTGAATCTTTTGTCTTTTTTAAGCTGTTTAAAGCACTGATCTGCAAGGTTGTTTACGCCAATAAAAAGGATTCTTCTCTTACCTATTCCAAATCTTAGAAATAGAGATTCAACAAAAAGGATTAGGATTCTGCCTGCAGTAACAAATACAATTGTAAAAAACCATATATGGGCGAGTGCTATACGTGAAAAGAATAATTGATGAACTACTAAGAAGTAATAGGCAATAATAAACATCAACCAAGCTGAAACTAAAACTATGATTCTAAGGAGTACCTTTCCAAATTTCTCTCTAAATTTAAGTGAATATAGTTTGTTAAATATAAATAGAATTATTAAAAAGGTCGCTGCATAAAGTGAAAAATTTAGATATTCATCAAAATTAGGTAAGAGTTCCGGATAAAAGTTATACTGAACACCAGGAATCAAATCCGTTATCGGGCGAATATAGTATGCAAGCAAAAAAGCTCCCATAGTCGCCAAAAAATCTATAGGCAGACGTGATACACCGAAATATAATTTAGACTTCTTCATTTAAATTATTACAAGATTAGTTATT
>JAHIYT010000111.1 GCA_018814945.1 Patescibacteria group bacterium | reverse complement strand
TTAAATTTACAATTTTAAATGCTTAAAAAATCTAAATTATATATAGAGGGAATGCACTGCGTTAGCTGTGAAATGATTTTAGAAAAAGAGTTTAAAAAACTAAAGGGTCTAAAAGCCTGTAAAGTTAATCACAAAAGAGGCGATGCAGAAATTGAATGTGAAGAAGATTTTCCTTTGGAAAAATTAGAAAAAGTTGTTTATGAATGTGGTTATACACTTTCTGAAGAACTGAAGCTTCACTCAGAAAAAAAAGAAGAAGTAATCGACTCAACTAAACCCGACTATTTTGAAATTGGACTTATTATTTTGGTTTTAGTTGTAGTGTTTTGGGTTTTAAAACAACTTGAAATTACTCGCCTGTTCCCGGATTTTGGCAGTCAGGTAAATGTGTTTATAGCGATACTTCTTGGTGTTGTTGCATCACTTTCTACATGTCTCGCGCTAACTGGAGGGATTGTTATGAGTTTTGGTTCTATGGTTCATATACATGAAGGTAGAAAGAATCACTTTATTGCCAGAGCTATACCTCATATTTATTTTCATATAGGTCGTGTTGGTGGATTTATGCTCCTTGGAGGACTTTTGGGATTAATTGGTAGCAAAATAAATTACTCACTTTCATTTACGGGGTATCTGACAATTTTGATTGCATTTGTAATGCTATATATAGGTCTGCAAATTTTAGGAATTGTTCCAAATATATCGAAACTTGGTTTCCACCTGCCAAAATTTCTTTCAAGAAGAATCCATGATATTGATGGAAATGGTAATCATTTTGCACCTATTGTAATAGGTGTGCTTACATTCTTTCTTCCATGTGGATTTACACAAAGCATGCAACTTGCAGCTGTAGTTTCCGGTAATTTTGTAACAGGCGCACTTATTATGGGTGCATTTGCTCTCGGTACTGTGCCGGTACTGCTTTCTGTAGGAATTGGTTCGACTTATGCAAAAAAAGAAAAGGCAGCTTTTTTCAATCGTATAATTGGCGTTATAATTATTTTCTTCAGTTTACATTCATTTAATTCTGGCTTAGTTCTTGCTGGCTCATCGGTAACAATAGATTTTTGGAATAGATCTGGTGGATCTTCAGGTTCTGTGATAGCCGGAGGTGTACAAGTTATAAAAATGGATGTTGATTGGAATTTTAATCCAAATCAATTCCAGGTCAAAAAAGGCATACCTGTTAGATGGGAAATTAGTGGAATTAATGTTTCCGGGTGTAGTAATGAGATTGTTATTCCTAAATTAAATATCAGAAAACAAATTATTAAGGGGCTAAACATAATTGAATTTACACCTCAAGAAGAAGGGGTATTGAATTTTTCTTGCTGGATGGGCATGCTTAATGGCCGCATTATTGTGACTGATGAAGACGGAGATATTAGTCAAAATACAAAGCAAATTGCATCACAACCTATGCCAGCCAGCGAGTGTGATGGATCTTGTGGTGGGAGTTGTAATGGTGGCAGTGGCTGTGGAGGTGGCTGTGGAGGTTAATACTTCATTATTTAACATTTATTCATTTTCTAACTAAATATTATGAAAAAATTACTAACTTTTATTTTGATTTCAACATTCATTTTGGCAGGTTGCGCTGATGTGGATTTAAGCAAACAGACAGATAATGCTTCGGCGAATTCATCAAATTTAAGTACGACTACGTTTAGAGGGGAAAAAGGGGAATATATTCCACTTGATACCAATGGAATTGTGTTGGAAATCGCTTCAGTTGATGATGGAAAGGCACACTTTTTCAATACCACTTTGCCAAACGGAGAACCTGTTTACTTTTTTGTTGTAAAAAGTCCGGATGGCAAACTTAGAGCGGCAGCAAATGGCTGTCAGGTTTGTGGAGATGCTCTCCAAGGATTCCATCAGGAAGGTGATTATATGGTCTGCAATACCTGTGGCAATCGTTATCCACTTGATCGTATCGCTACAGAAAAGGGCGGATGTAATCCAGCACCAATTAGCCCAAATTTGGAAGTTGTGGATGGTAATATATCAATTCCTATTTCTGATTTGCAAGATGTTCGACAGTTTTTTGAATAATAAATTAAACCCTAACTCTAAATACTATTATGAGTAAAACTATTACCTTGAGAATCACCGGCATGACATGTGCTAGCTGTGTGCTGCATATTGAAAATGATCTAAAAGAATTAGATGGCATAGAAGAAGCCGTTGTTAATTTGCCGCTAAAGAATGGAAGTGTAACTTTTGATCCGAATAAATTGGGTGAAAAGGAAATACTTGCAGCCATTAAAAAGGCTGGATATACAGCGGTAGTTGTAAAAGAAGGTCATGGTCATCACGGACATGGTGGTGATTCGGGAGACCATGCAGGCCATGCTCAAATGGAGGATAGAGCTCATATTAATGATCGTTTTTGGAAGCTGATGGTAGCGTTCGTTTTGAGTGTGATTATTTTAAGTCTTGGTTTTATATGGAAGATTGATTATGGGATGGAAATAATGATGGTTCTTTCATTGATTATTATCCTTTATAGCGGTCGTGATTTCTTTAAGCGTGGTATTCCAGATTTATTAAAAGGGCGTCCTGCTATGGATACGCTTGTTGCACTTGGTGTTGGCGCCGCATTTACATATTCAACTTATTTTATGCTTTTTACCGATAAGCATGAGGAATATTTTATGGATGTGGCGATTATTACAACATTTATTCTTCTCGGACGTTATTTGGAAGCCAGAGCCAAAGGAAAAGCCAGCGGAGCTATAAGAAAGCTTTTGGAGCTATCCGCAAAAATAGCGCATAGAATTGTTGGTGGTAAGATAGAAGATATCCCCGCTGATCAAGTTCAAATGGGAGATAAGTTGCGGGTGAAGCCGGGTGAAAAAATTCCTACCGATGGTATTATTTTGGAAGGTTACGGTGCATTTGATGAATCTATGGTGACCGGAGAAAGTATTCCGGTGGATAAGGGTGAAGGTGATAAAGTTATTGGAGCTACAATTAATGGTAATACCACCTTTACTATGGAGGCGACAAAAGTTGGTGCAGATACAGTGCTTTCTCAGATTATAAAAATGGTACAGGAAGCTCAGATGCATAAAGCTCCTATTCAGAAGTTGGTGGACATTGTGGCTGGTTATTTTGTTTGGGGTGTTATTGCAATAGCCACTATTACATTTATTGGGTGGACAATAGTGAGCGGGGGAATAACAAGTGCTGCTTTTATTCCTACAGTGGCTGTACTTATTATCGCTTGTCCTTGCGCGCTTGGGCTTGCTACGCCAATCTCGATTGTTGTTGGTTCGGGTAAAGGGGCACAACTAGGAATATTAATTAAAAAACCTGAAAGTTTGGAAAAAACTCATAAAATTACTGCCATTTGTTTTGATAAAACAGGTACTATTACAAAAGGTCATCCTGAAGTGCAGGAATTTAAAACATTATCAGGCGACGAAAAGCGGGCACTATCGATTTCAAGCTCACTTGAAGAACATTCTGAACACCCACTTGCGAAGAGCGTTATTAATTATTCTAAATCTCAATTTAAAGGAGAGGAATTAAAAGTTATAAATTTTAGAGCTTTAACCGGACTTGGGGTGAAAGGTGAAATTGATGGAAAAATATATCACCTTGGCAGTAGTAAATATATGGAGGAATTAGGAGTAGTAAATGACGCATCTGCAAAACTAATATCAGATTGGCAGGGAAAAGGATATACAGTGCTATCGCTTTCTGATGATAATAAAATAATCGCAGTGTTTGGTGTTCAGGACGGTGTAAAAGAGACATCAAGAAAGGCAATTGATTTGCTGAAAAAGAGAGGTATTCGTACTGTTATGCTGACTGGAGATAATGAAAAAGTGGCAAATAAAATTGCTACCGATGTTGGAATCGATGAAGTGCATAGCGGAGTAACACCTGACAAGAAGAAGGAAATTATTAAGCAATTACAAAAAGAAGGAATGTTTGTAGCAATGGTTGGGGATGGAATTAATGATTCCCCTGCCCTAGCTCAATCTGATGTTGGAATTGCAATGGGTACAGGTACGGATGTTGCAATGGAAACAGGTGACTTAGTTTTGGTAAAAGGAGATTTGATGAAAGCTGTGGAAGCTATTGAACTTTCCCGCGCTACACTTCGAAATATCAAACAGAATCTATTCTGGGCGTTTATTTATAATTCGATTGGAATACCACTGGCTGCTCTAGGATTCCTGAGTCCAGCTTTATCTGCCGTGGCAATGTCCTTCTCATCCGTATCAGTTGTACTAAACGCACTTAGGCTGAAAAGATTTAAAGCTTAATTGAGATAACTATCTCCACGAACATAGTGACAAGTATAACCTCTAGGATCTTTTTGTAGATAGTCTTGGTGATAGCCTTCTGCAATGTAAAATTTGGTGAATGGTTCTAGTGTTGTAACAACCGGAGAGTTCCAGCGACCAGATTTGTTGACGATTTTTATAAATTCTTCAGCTTCTTTTTTTTCGTCGTCGGAAGAATAGAAGATGGCTGACCTGTAAGATGTACCCATATCATTACCCTGCTGATTTAAAGTTGTGGGGTCGTGTATACGAAAAAAGAAATCTAGTAAATCGTGATAAGAAGTTTTGTCTGGGTCGTAGGTGATTTCGAGTGCCTCCGCATGACCAGGGTGATTTTCGTAAGTAGGATTTTCGTTTTCACCGCCTGTATATCCAACTTCTGTATCCGTGACTCCCGGGAGTTTGCGAAAAAGCTCCTCCATTCCCCAAAAACAACCTCCGGCAAAATATGCTTTATTCATTCTTTTTAAAATTTAGGGATAAGGAATTCACACAAAATCTTTGTCCGGTTGGGTCTGGTCCATCTTCGAATACATGACCCAAATGAGAGTCACATTTTTTGCAGTAAATTTCAGTACGAGTCATTCCGAGTGAGTTATCGGGGCGCATTCCTACATTTTCATTGGAAGCAAAAAAACTTGGCCACCCACAATTTGAATCGAATTTGGTATCGGATTTAAAAAGCGGTGCATCGCAACAAACACAGTGGTACATACCGTCTTCTTTGAGATTTAGATATTCGCCTGAAAACGGGGGTTCTGTACCTTTCTCTTGGGTTATATGATATTGCTCCGGTGTTAATTTGTCTTTTAGATTGTTCATAAATTACAAGTTCCTGTTGGGTTACTTTCTAATTTAGTTCCATAATGAACTGTTAAATATACCCATTCATTTGATGAGTCGATCGCGAAACCTAGACCAATTATATTGAAATAGGGATTCATTACGCTGTCGTAATGAGCCGTATATGTCGTACCTTTCTCTGCCATGTAGGCGTTGAATATTGGTTCTATTGCATCAATGAACTCTTGAGTACATTCAGTATCACTACAACGGTAAGTTGCCAGACCAATGTTTTCGCTATATGTAACTCCGCTGTTATTTGCAAAAGTTAATCCGAGATCAGAAAACCAGTCGGTGATAATACTGTAATCGTAGTAATCGGTTTGACCAGGACGTGTATGACTCATTTCGCCAACACCAAGACTGTATTCGGACCATACTGCTGCGGAGTAATCCAAATAACCATTATATGTATAGTTGTGCATACCTTCTGAGGCACGGGCATTGTTATACCACCCAAGCCATGTATCGCGTACTTCGTCGAGGTCGATATTAGATGGCATGTTGCTGTCTGCACAAGTGGTGTACTCGGCTTCATTTGAGTCAGCTTCTTCTTTTGTTTCTTCCATTATGTTGAATTCAACATAAGGCTGATCTGTTTTTTCCTCCATAATTCTCCATGTCATTTCTGCCATCTCCGCGCGACTTACGCTTTGGTCGAGTGCAGTAAAGCTTTGTGGAATGTAGTTATTTGCTTGCATTGCTTCGATGTATTCGCGATACCAAAGATCTGATTCTATTGTTGGAATATCGACTTCAAGAGTATTTGTAATAATCTTTGCAGCTTCTACTAAATTGATACTATTGGCTGGTTTAAAAGTTCCATCAGGATATCCACCAATTATTCCAGCTTGCAAGGCATAACAAACATAACTTGCATACCATTCATTTGAAGGTACATCAGGAAAGCAGTTAGAAGCATAAGCTGTAGGGTTACTACCTAGTTTTGCACCGACTATAATTTTTGTAAATTCAGCACGATTAACAGTGTTGTTTGGCTTGTAAGATCCGTCGTCATAACCTTGAACTATTCCATTGTCGCCAAGATAGCGGATTGCTGTTTCGTAGTCATGACCAGTTACATCGTAAAGAGGTTCTTGTTCTTCTTCTGGTTCATTACTAGAGAATGGTTGGCTGGTTTGTTCTAATAGCCACTGACCGGACCAACCGACTACCCCATCTGAAGTTTCAACCTTATACCACCCATCAGTTTCTGCGATAACGTGAACAACTTGGCCTTCTGGAACAGTGGTAATAATTTCTGAACCTTCCATACAGGCAACATCTCGAACAAACATTCCGGTTGTTACCACTCCATTCCAATCGCGGTCATAAATTGGATCACTAAAGCAATCACCAGCTAAAACAACTGATGCGTTCATCAGGAGAGCAAAGAATACAACTAATAATTTTTTCATAATAAAATTGTTATTTATTTCATTATATCAATTTAGTACGTTAATAAATACCTATTGTCCTTCAGCCATTTTCTAAGCTCTTTGTAGTCCGGCATTTTTTCTGCGACAAGATTCCAAAACTTTGATGAATGATTCATTTGTTTTAAATGGCACATTTCGTGAACGACAACATAATCGATTATTTCAATTGGCGCCATAATTAACTTCCAGTTGAAATTTAGATTTTTTCGGTCTGAACAACTCCCCCATCTGCT
>JAHIYT010000110.1 GCA_018814945.1 Patescibacteria group bacterium | reverse complement strand
CGGCATGTGCAAGTTTTGATATGTTCAACAACGCCAAAGAACGTGGATATCAGTTTAAGGATATAGTGAACGGCTTATAGTAGACCGGATTTCTCGCTATTTATTCAATAGGGAAATCCTCAACAATACTTAGATCTTCTTCGCAGATCTTACGTATTTTTGCTCTCACTTCAATACGCCTTCAACTACGTTCGGGCTATTTACGTTCGGACCGGATTTCTCGCTATTTATTCGGGCAATGCTTTTTATCAAACCCTTCTAAATTCTGAAGGATTGTTGGCAATTGATTGCCGGCGTCTTTACTTACGCCTTCGTAACCTTGTTTAATTTTCATATTTATCTTCCAAAGTACCCTTTCTGTTTCTATTAAATTCTGTTCGCCAACGCTGTTTAGTTGCATATTGTATACATAAGCAGTTTCAGCCTTTTGTAATTCTTTGTTATGTGCCGTGGCTTCTGCCTGAAAGTCTTTTATTCTTTTTATGGCAGTTGCTTTCTTATTGATGTTTCTAGATTTACCGCATTCTATGACGTCTCTTAAATTAGGCGCTGTTGCGACACATTCGTCGTAATCTTTTAATTGTTGCTCCGTACAAGGTGTGAATACTCCAGCATCTGGATTGGCTGGGTTCTCTTGGTAATATACACACCCGCTTTCAAAGACACTGGTTTGGTCACCTCTAAATAAACTCCAATCAAACAATGGTGTAACTGGTCCAAGTACATTGTTCACTAAAATTCCTAATTCAGTTTTTACTTTTCCAACAAATTTATCCCAGCCACCACCTTTTACCAAACTTTGTGCATTACCACCTTTCTCTCCACCAATTGTAAGTGTGATTTGGTTAGCTTCAATCCACTCGGCAGCACGAATTTTTGCACGAGCTTCGGCCATTTCCCAAATGTCACCCCATTCAACACTACTGCCACTGGCAATTACTCCAAAAGTTTTTATGCTTTCCCATGTTTCATTTATTGCATCCAAAAATTCAGCATCTGGACAGCCTTCCCATGTAATCGTTGAAGCTAGTGTGCAGTTACTGTTACATTCATCTATACATTCTTCTTTTTTTTCATCTACAAACCAATCACAGTCTGGCAGACAAACCTCTTCACATTCATCTGTACTTACACCTACCCCATTTTCACCTCCAAGTGCTATTGGTGTGTAATAGTTAATTGTATTATCTGCCCCAAAAAACTTTCTACTTGAAGTAAGTCCTTCCGTTATTTCTTTGGTTGGATTACCACCATATTGTTTTAGATCATTAACAGTATCTCTTAAATATTTGTAGTCTGTCCTTAAAATATCGCCATGGTAACCATCACCCATTAAATAGGATTTAATCATTTCCTGAACAACTACGTCCTTCAGATCTTCTAAATACCAAATATCATCTCTTAAACAATTGCTTACAACTTGTTCTGTGGATGGATATATATTAAATATCGAATATATTGCGTCTAATGGTGCATAGAATATATTTTTTATGACATCCTTCCTAACTTCCTGCTGTGCAGTTGACGCCCCTGCCGGTGTTCCGACTGCAGTATTTTGTGCTCTTGCTTCATCATCTCTGCTTTGTAAATATGCAGATGCAGACGCAAGTGTACCAGTGCCATTTACTTCTCTTGCTTCCAATATATGTTGTTTAATTTGCCCCACTTGTTTTGAAATTATTGGTGACCAAAGTGCGTGCACGTTTTGAGATTGGACGATTAATCCAAGTAATATAAATACGCCAATGATTGTTCTTTTTAGAATTGGCATGTATCTTTTTGATTAATTGCAATTTCCGCTATTCCCATAAGTTTACTTTCAATACGTTCAAAACTCTTTAGCATTTGTTGGAACAGTGGTAGTACTCTTGAAGAGAAAGATTGATCACTAATGGCGACATTACTTACACGATAATTTTTTAGGTCATTCAATACCGTTGCACTACTTGTTTGTTCTTGTTCTTGTTTTCTGGCTAATTCTTCGACTCCACTTTCGCCAGTGCTTATTGTTGGTTCTACCATTCCATTCTCCGCTAAAGATGCTGCCCTTGCTTCATCAGCTTTTTGCATTGCAGTTTTTTGATTATCCGGAGGAAGTACCACCTTAAATTTGGATTTTAAAGCCGTAACCAAATTGAATGAGAACTTAGGCCCCCATCTACTGCTTATACCAAAACTGCCGGTTGTATTTTCAAGAGGGGATACATTTGTTTCTAATGCTTTGTCCAAAGCATCCACCATTCCTATAACATGACAATCAATACATCCATCGTTCATTGCATACGGGGTGGTAGGTCTATTTGCTGTTGTAACGGTTACACAGAACAAAGCTTCAATAGCTGTTGCAACCGATGATTTTGCTTCGTCTTCCTGCCAATCTTCTCCAAATAAATGTTCGCGTATATCATCAAAACTTGCACAGAATTCAGTTGGTACACAATTTCTTTCTTCCTTATTTCCGTATTGAATTACCACTTCACTATAACCAGGTGGGCATGCAGGTGCTGTGCTTGGCGGATAATCTTTAAATGTTCCACCTGTATGTGGTCCTGGATAGTCATTAGATTGAGGATATTCTGGCTGTTCATCAAGGCCTGGGCCTGTTATGGATGTGTCTTGTGTAGGGAATGTGCCTGGTGGACAGCCATTGGATTGATCGTCGGATTGGTTATCAGATTGATTATCAGATTGACTGCCGGATTGAGAATTAGATGGAGATTGGAAAGTAACTGCATCAGGATCCATACATACATCATCTGCTCCGGTTGCTTCTTTCATACAGTATTGGCTGCATCCATCACCAGATACATTATTACCATCGTCACATTGTTCACCAAGTAATACATCCAATTCCCCATTGCCACATTCAGGATTGGCTTCATTTCCCGGTGTGTCGCCAAGGTCAGCATCGGGGTCATCTGCTGGCACGCAGTCTGGTTCACTACCTTCTGTTTCGGTTGTGGTTGCTGTAACACCTTCGGTCTCGGCTTCATCACCCCCCGGAGACGCAAGATCTTGCGTCTCTACATCAGGTTCTTCACCTTCACCCTCTCCTTCTCCTCCTCCACCTTCATCTTCTTCCACTGGGAACATAAATACATCATTCATCCATTGGGCCTGGCTTCCAAATAGCACAATTTCAATTAAATTTAAATCAAGCATTAAATCAAATGGAGAATTCATTAGTGAGTTATCCCAATATTTTTCTGAAGATTGGAATTCATATTCCATACTCTTTTTGGTGTGATATAAAACTCTTTCTTTGTCGTAGGCTGATCGCACACTATTTATAACCCTACCCCATTCACTTGCTTCACTACGTGAGTCCGTAGCTGAACATGCATTTTTAATATCTATAGGTAGTTCATCAAGCTTTACGTTGTTATCGTTCATAAATTTGTTAATTCCTATTCTGTTGCATGTTTCTTCTTCCGTAGTTTCAGGAATGACATCTGCTAGATCAAGTTCACCACTTACTATTATTCTTACAAGCTCTCCTCCGTTATTTATTTCATCAAAACCGAGTTGAATTGCAATAGCATCCATAATCTCTTCATCAGGTTTTTGGTTACCATCCCATGCAAGATCACAGTAAACACTTTGATAAGTGTTCCATGTAGCGAGGTCACAATAACCTGCCAGGCTTATTGCTGGTATTGATATGAATGCAATTACTCCTATGATTGATAAGAATATTTTTTTCATTATTTTGTCATACTTGCATCTTTGAGTTTTCCTGGTAAGCCTTCTACAAGAGTACGAATCTTACCCAAGAAGTTTCTATATTTTTCTAAATTAAATAGCATACATTGAAAATGGTTGTGCATTACAAATGCGAGTCTAAGTTCTTTTAGAGTAACGAATGTAATATCCATTGCGACTAGTGCATTTGCCTTTTCAGAACTTATTTTTCTATTAAATTCATCAAAAGAAGCGGATAGAATATTGTATTGTTGTAATGCGTTATAAAGGTTTTCCCCGCCTTCTCCCGAATCAACTCGTCCTGATCTTAAATATATGTACCCCAATTCATCTAAATATTCTGAGTAAATATTATATGTGTTTAACAGTGGTGTGAGCATTTGATCCGGATTTGTATCACCAATAATTGATACCACATCAATTCCACATGTTTCTTCTGCAGATGGATATTCTCCATCCGGTTTTATCAATTTTTCCAGAACTCTGTTTTCGGAATAATCGAAAATACATTGTATATATTTGTGATATTTATTTTGTGCATCTTCAAATTTCTCGTTAAGAGTATCTATATTTAATTTGGTTGTACCGGCTGTTATTTCATCTTCTAACGTTTTGATTAAAACAAAAATTCCTTCTTCGTTTTTTTCAAGAAAATCTGGTTTTTTATCCTCACATTCTTTTTGAGGTTCGGTTAATTCTTCGCCTTCACTATAGCCAGTCGGTATGTGTATACCTATTAGAACAAAGCTTAGCACTATGATTAAAACTTTTTTTAATTTCATTGCATTAATTACAACTACTTGGGAAGCAGTCATATCGGTTATAAAGTTCTCTTAAATTATTTTGCAAGTAGCCAACATGGGCTTCTAATGTAAACATTTTTGTCATTATTGAATTCATTTTGTTTTCAAATGCAGCCACTTTTTGATCTGCCTGATTTTTTCTTAGTGCAGTTTCCATTTTTACAAAAGCGCTTGAATTATCCAGCAGGCAGTTTTTTACACCCTCTTCAGTATTTCTACATCCAAGTTTTTTATCTATGTATTGCATGCAAGTATTATAATTTTCCTGTGAGCTTGTTAGACTTATTGATTCGGGATTATTTACATCTGTCATGCATTGTTCATAAAACGGATATTTGTTGTATTGAATATCTGCTTGATCGTATCCAAGTGTGATTATGCTCGTCATTACTTCTTCAAATCCGCCTGGCAGTCCAATATCTTCCGGGTCTTGGCAGCCGGCAATGCTACCTATATGAGCTTTTGTTAAACCTGTGCCTATAGCGCTCAGTGGTGATCCATATCCGCTATACTGAACAGATCTACAGACATACTCCAGCATACATTTATAACTGCGGAAGCCTTCAAATGCTTCATCTACCATTTCACTAGATGCCTTTTCTTGGTCCATAAGGGTTTGTAAATTTTCCTCCCAAGAATTTTCAATCGCTTCGATACTATCTTCATAGGCTTGCCAACAAGTATTGGCTTCTGAATGCGGTACGTCTAGTTGTGGGTACGACGTCTCGTGCCATCCCAGTATTCCTACTATTAGCATTGCGAAACCTATGATTGGAATAAGTTTTTTCATTTTATGGTTGATAAGTTGCTTCATTACTTCCTTCAAAAATTACATCGTGAGTAGTTATATCCGTAATTGCTGTCATGATTACATCCCCCTCAACAAAATCTGATTCGTAATCAATAAAATTACAAGCTGGGCCACTATTTACATAAATGCCGGGTGGATTGTCTTCAAAATAATCATCTATATCTGGGCATCCATCTCCATCCAGTACACCATCGTAATCTTCCGGTATAGGTGGACATTCATCGGTTGGTTCACATATATCTCCAACATAATTAAAGTCACTATCTAGCTGATCTTCGTTTGGATCAAATATACAATTATCCACACTTCCTGCTGCAAGCTCGTCGTCAACAAGTCCGCTGTCATCAAACATACATAAAGTATTTGGTATACTGTCGCCATCTAGGTCATCATCACATGGGTCAATCAATCCATCGCCATCCGTGTCATTTTGATTTGGATTATCGGTACATGGACATACCCCCTCTTCTATTGCAGGCTCTTCAGGGGTATCTGCAACATTTGGATCAGTTCCATCTAACCATTCTTGCAAATTATCTCTTCCATCACCGTCGTTGTCATCATCCGCATCGCCTGCAAACAGTGGGTCCAAGTTATTTTCAACTTCCCACCAGTCAGGCATACCATCACCATCTTCATCCACTTCATGACAATCGTACATATTCATTACGCCAGTACCCATAAATGCAAATTCACCACGGGTAATTTCTTCATCCGGATGTACAAATCCAAAATCATTTTTAATAAGTCCTATCATAACAGCGGTGTAAACGTAATCTTTATACCAAGCATATTCCGGGATATCCTGAAAGAATCCTTCAGGCATTTCCATTATTTCTATTTGCGATTGTCTAAGTAGTACCGCTGCAGCTTCTGCCCTGCTTATATTTCTATTTGGTCTGAATAGCCCATCACCATAACCTGTGATCATAGCTAGGTCTTTAGCGATTGATACACAGTAGTAATACCAAGCAGGCAACTTAACATCTGGGAATGGTGCGAATGGTTTGTATTTTTCTTTCTGCGCATCCGTTGCCATTGTACAGTCGTAACAGTTTGTAACACCTAATGCAATTTTAATAAATTCTGCACGCGTTAATTTTTCATCTGCTTTAAATGTTCCATCTCCATAACCACTTATAACCCTAGCTTTATACAAATTTATAATTTCTTCATAGAATGGATGACTGCTATCTAGATCTGGGAAAGGGTTTTCGGATGGGGGATCGGATAGCTGTTCGGATTGAAGATCGGATTGATCATCCGATTGTGCGAATATTCTCTCTATTTCGTTTAATCCGATTACTGTGCTTTGTTCATCCATTACTTCACCATGTTGGATAGCGAGGTTGTTGAAATTAGCATGAATATATACGTCAAAAATCTCATCATCATTTTCTGTAATTATTTGGAAGATATATCTTTCTCCTTCATTGCTTTCATTCTTAATTCTTAACTTGTAGCCAGATTGCATAATTCTAATAGAACCATCTGTATCAATAAGTGCAATGTTCTTTTGTGGTGGGGTTTGATTAAATATGGCAACGCCACCTGGATAACTCGGAGCGTAACCAGGAATATTTATAGCTATTATGTCGTCGTTTAAATTTGCGTCACCAACTGTGGTTCCTATCTCAAATATATTATTTATGTTTAAGTCCTCTTCTATTGTTTCTACATCTGTATTCATATCAGGTACGTAATAGACATTGCCTGCTATTAAATCAGTTTCTTCTTCTATAACCGCAACTCTAGTAGGTAAGTTTGGTGTTGCTGAAAGTGGCTGTATTTTATAACCTTCTTGTAATAGTTCTATCCTACCGGTTTCAGGCAGTACACGTGCAATATCTTCAGCTTCAAAATCTCTTAATATAATTGGACTTGGATCGGTAAAATCAATTCCGGAAATAACATATTCTCCTTCATCAGTTATTGTGTAGTAGCTGTCCGGATATACATATGGTTTATCTGAGTGATCATTAAGTGGCGGTGTACTTGCTCCATCCTTGGCGATAAGCAGACCTAAATTTTTCCATGTATTCCACCTCTTGCGGAACAGACTAAACGGAATATTGCTCAAGTAATCATTTGGAGCTTCATTAATATGTTTGAGTGTACCCTGTACAGTTCCATCACCAAGCGGATCTGGTTCTAATTCAATTTTAGGAACATAAACTACAACCTTGAAAGTTTTTTCATATTTTTCAAACAATTCATCTTCAATATTTTGGGTTGCAACTAGTTTAACTGAAAATTCTTTAGGCTCGTGTTGAGGTGATATAAATAATTGGTCGCCAATCTCCGGGGTTAATGGGTTATTTTCAACATCTACATACCAGTAATAATTGTAAACATCAGAAAGATCTACAAATATTTCACCGGCATTAATACGTTTTTCTTTGTAAATTGGAACGTAATAAGTATCTGATTCTGCGATATCAATTGGAGGTGCCGCGTCTACATAAATCTGTGGTGCAAGAAGTTCACTTTGGTTATAACTCGCTACTCTTCCCTCCCTACTAAACCACGTCATCTTTATGTGGTAATAGCCATTAACCATGTTCATACCATAAGAAGAGCCTGTGTACTTATCAAAGTAAACCGCCTTGTTTTCATCTAATGTAATAGTTGCACCGTTTATTGTCGTGAATGTTACTTGCGAAGCTCCGGTTCTAAATTCATCTGCTTCAATTCCAAAATGTTCTCTGGCTTCTTCTTCATCTTCTATGCTGGTAATAAGCACTCCGTAAGGAATTACTTCACCATCTACCAGCACCTCAGGGACTTTACCTGTTTCATCTGGTGGTAATAGTACAAATTTGGTGTCAGGCAATTCGTTACTATATCTGTCTATATCGTAACCAAGAATTGATCTCTCTAACTCTATTCCATATCCGTATGCATTTGGATTCGTGCTTGGTAGCCACGTGAATTCCACTGAACCATTTTCAACCAATGTTGTTTTGAGCATGTTAATTGCTTCCATGCTGTCCGGATACTGACCAAGCCGTGAAAGGAAAGTTTTATTTAAACTAAGTTCAAGAATTTCACTATCGCCAGTATTTACATCTTCCGTATCAATAGTTAAATCTCGTTTTAAGTACAATGCAGTTCCGTCGCTATAAACAACATGACCAGATGGTAAGAATAATGTCTCGGAATTAATCGGATTGTATATAACTGGAATAAATTCAGTAGGTTGATCTGTGATTGGGTCTGGTAGACAAACTCCGCTACAATATCCATCATCCGAATCTATAGCTTCACCTGTGATTGCTTTAGCTTTACGTTCAATCGTTTCTAAAAGTTCAACTTTCTCCTCTTCAAGTTGTGCAAAGATATTATTTGTTGAATTGGTTGGTATTACCGCGCTTGAAAATACTCGCCTTTCTTCATTATCTATTACCGGTTCATATTCTACGCTTGCCAGTTCATATTGCAGTGCGCTTCTTGGTGGCACTTTTGCAAGTGCGTATAAATCTCTCACATCTTTTAACTCTTCAGCTTCTTTATCTAATTGATCGCTATATGCCAATAGCTCGCCTCTCATCCAATTAATTTTATCTTCAGAATTAATTCTTGGTTCCAACTTATAATCAGGTACTCCTAAATCTTCTTTTACTTTTCTAAAGTCCACAAGTTCTGCATTTTTTATTTCATCTACCACTACATTTAGCTCTGCGAGTAGTCCTAAGAATTGTTTTTCCAGGTTAGTTTGTAATGTGTAATCTATATTTTGCTGTTCAGAGTAACTTAGATAAGCATCGCCGTTAAAACATTGTTCCTCATCTGATAAGCAAGCCTGTAAGTAGATCTTTAATTCTTCCTTTTCACTCGCATTTATTACATTTTTATTAACCTCTTCTAGAACTTCTGGTTTGTTCCAATATTTTTCTGATATTTTTCCAAGAAGATTTCCTAATTCTACAAAATCGTTCCATAAATTACTGAAGTTGATATTTTCATCAAAGAATTCATCAATTTTATCAGTAACATCATTACCCCAATCTTCAATTTTTCCATTTGCATCATTAATTGCATTTACATAATCCTGATAATCAATTTCTAATCCTTGTTCATCTGCCCAATCCTGCCATTCATCTTCTTTGTCGCGTAAATATTCATCAGCCGCTTCGAAAGCTTCCGCTAGGTCCTCGGTCATTTCATCAAGCCCTTCTTGGTATTGATCTTCAAGCCACTGTGTACCCTCTGCCATCTTTTCTTCAAACTCATCAATTTTTGATTGCACAAAAGTTTCTTGAGCTGCCAACCATTCTTCATAAGCTTCATTCATTGCCTCCGGTATTGCCTCAATCCACTCATTCCATTGTTCGGCACCACTTTCTAATGCTTTTGAAACCAACTGAATTCTAAGACCAAGATATGCAGTTACATCAATACGCATTTCATTAAAGCCCAGATCAAACGGTGCAATGTTTGGCAGTTGAAGCTTGAGCATATCCAAAGGAATCAAATATGCAGGTCTGTTTGTAAGCAGTGTTATCTGATCGTTTAGAGACGCTTCTGGTACAGGTGCGAATGCTTTCTTCATCAGACACCAAATATTCAAAAGCTGTTCAATTATCGGAATTATTAATTCAAATGGCTTACCAATGTCCGGTAATTTCGGCGGAGATGGCAGTGTTGGTAAATCTACGGTTGGTAAAGGCGGTAATTCCGGCAGATCAGGGAATTCTGGCAGTCTAGGCAATACCGGCAATGGCGGAAGAGACAGAAGTAAATCAAAAGTAGGGAAGTCCGGTAACCTTAAATATGGTAATGGTGGCAACGGAATAGGTTCCGGTGTGATTCTAAGAATTGGCAATTCAACATTAATTGCTGCGTCTATATTTGAGATATCAAATACAATATCCGGCCACTTAGGAAATGAAATTATTGGAATTTCCGGTAGTATTAACCCAAGTAACATCCACCAACCAAAGTTCGCATTTCTTTCGTTTGTACAAATAGAACAACTTGTATCGAAATCAATAAATAGATCAAAGAGTTCTTTGATATTTTTAATAATTTCGATAATGGTTAAAATTAATTCAGCCCAAGTTATCACTTGCTCTTTAATGGTTCCATACCAACCACCTAGCATTTGTGCGATTGTATCCAGATAGCAGGCAACACCTCTTACGTAGTCTGCAAGTTGGCTTTTATATTTTACAAATTGTCTTGGGAACTTCAAATACGATTGAAGCACTTCAATATTTTCCTGCACGCTTTCTAACAATGGTTCAAAGTCTGCAGTGAATGCTTCCGCTATCTTCATGGCAGCACATTCGGAAATCTCATCTGCAGTTTGCCCAGCAGTTTCATTATCACCAGCTGAACATGTAAGCTTTTCCCACTTGTCCTTCACTCTATTAAATTCTCGTTCGTAATGAGTTTTCCATTGTTCGAGTTCAATAATATATGCCTGAATTTCTGCGGCAGATAGCCATGGTACTTTAAACTCAATTGGATACTCGCTTATATTCACTAGTGGCAATGCGCTGGCTACGTCGTATATTCCCTCAAGTGCGTTTAGATTAAATATTCTTGCCTGAGCCTCCAATGCATCCATGCCTTCTAAAAATCCTTCTTCATCATTTGTTTTGATTTCTTTTAATGCTGCTCCGGTAACCGCTGGAGATCTTCCCATATTTTCTACCCAAATTTCTGCAGCTTTTTCAGTTTTTTCAATATCCAAACTGAATAGCGATTTAATATCCGGAAGATAAATATAGAACGTTGGAAGTGTTAAAAGCTTGTTTACTATTTCCATAGTTTGCCTGTCTACCCAACTAGAAATCACTCCCCCAAGTGAATCGAATGCAGGAATGTGCAGGTTAGAAAAGCCTTGGGCTGGTGGTTCAAATTTCATGGATTCACCAAGATTTACTGCTAGCCCAATCTCAAGTCCGCCAGCACTATTGTCGCCTCCAGTTTGTGTGAATTCAGCAGGAATGTTTTGATTATTATTTACACTAGCAGCTGCTGAGTTAATTTTATTGATTCCGGAATTGATCCATTGCATTAACTGATTAATTCCCTCTTCAATCTTGCCGCAAAGTCCGCCCCATATTTTATCCGCTGGCAATGCTGTTACCATGCAGTTGCCAATTGGTGGTGGGTATGGAATAGGCGCCATAGGTGGTGGTGGTGTGGTTGAACCCATATATGGCCCCCAACACATTGCTATACCCATACCTCCAGTCAAACTTATTCCCATATAAAATCTCATCATGGATACAATTGGTCCACTAATATTGGAGGCTCCTATAAATGACCCCGGCCAAATAAATGGTATTGGTCCTACAGCTGTTGGCTGGGTTGTTGGGAACGCGAAAATTGGGAATGGCATTTCCTGAGGAACCATAAATGTGTAGTTAAACGGCATTGGAAAGCATCCTCCGCCCATACACGCGAAATCGTTTATTGCACCAGCTATATCATCCAGAGCTTGTGAACTACATCCCAGTTGCATTTGTCCATCTATTGGGTTCACATCAAAACATTCATCACCACCGGTTGCTTCATTCAACGCGTCCCCCACTGCATCTGGGAATTCAATAGTTGAGAAATCGGGTTGATTATCTTCATCGTATTCCTCTTCGCCAAATGCTGCCAAGGTTGCGATAAAGTCTCCACTTTCTTCAAGAGCTGCTTCCATATCGGATGGTTCTGCAATGTCACCACTGGTTGACCTAATTGCATAGCTTCGTGGTCCCGTAGTGTAATGTTGAATCCAATCTCCAGTAGTGTTGTATGGTGGAGATACCATAATATCCAAATATGGATCACTAATGGAAAGTGGGTCGGTTAGCTGTTGAATAAGTACGCTAGCTCTTGGCGTATGGGCGACTGTTGCTTCGTAACTGATTCTTGTTGTGCTTCCTGCGTATAAAGTTATTCCACTTAGGAACAACCTTATTCCACTTTGTGTTGTTTCAAAATTGGCACATCCTGCGCCTTCACAAATTGCAGTTGTTAAATCTGCAGTTAGCGCATCTGGCACTGTATCTGCAAATACTACATTGCTAACAGTACTTGATGAATAAATATCAATTGTGTAAACAAGGCTCTCATCCAAATCAATATTTGGCTCATCAGGCCTTTCTTTGTTGTAAACGGTTTTACTTACATTTAAGAAACTTGTGTCTTCAACCGGTGCGAAATATGTTTCTAATTCGTCATCCGATTTTGTTGCAGTGCTATTTTCTTCTGGCCATGGCAAAAGTGGTGGTGCACTTCCACCTGCAAATGCCGCAGGGTCTTCCCTGGCCGCTGCTGCCATTTCTCTGAGTGCATCAATTAATGAATTCGATTTAGATTCACTTGGATTAGTTATATTTCCATCCAGGAAGTCCTGCATTGCATTTGTTTGAGAGCCTGATGGTTCAACCCCTGGAGTAGGCAAACTTGGAATTGGTAGCGCTGACAAATCTATACCTCCACTGCTTGTTGGAGGATCGAGTCCTGGGTATCTAACATCCAGATCTTTATACAAATTATTTCCAAGTGCTAGGCTGAATCCGTAATTACCAATCAGTGTTCCATTCTCCGGAATTACATTGTTTTGATTATAAAAAATTCTAATATCTCCACGACTATCCAATGTCACCAAATCTTCAAATCCATCCTTATCCATATCTCCTTTCAAAAGTGTATATAATTTTTTACCAACCTTAATCTTTTGATCAGTTCTTGTTATTACTTCTTTATCGTTGTGCAAAATTGCGAGCCTTCCTTCATCCGTTGCAACTAATAAATCTTCATAATTGTCATTTGCAAAATCAAACACTTCTACGGCAATAGTTCCGTCTCCAAAAAATGCAATATCCCCTCTGTCTTGCAAAATAGGCTCTGTTGCACCGCCTTCTAAAAGTCTGATACGACCGTCTTCCATCACCATTGCTACATCTTCGTAACCGTCATTATTAAAGTTAAAATGATTGATGGAAATAATCTGTGCATTTCTTGAATCTTGGTAAATTTTATTACCTTTAGATTTGTCGTAATTAAGTCCGGATGAACTTTTTGTTTTAATTTGGATGGTTGGATCTCCAAGTAAAATTCCATTAGATGGCAAATTGTACCTCACAGCTTCTCCAACAGGGGATCCGCTGGCGAATAATTGTATATAGTTACTTTCTCCTTCAAGTCCGTAATATTCGCCCCTTATTTCTTTTTCTATCTCTGCACCAAATTCATAAAGCACAATTCCACTAGGAGCATTTGTACTATTTCCGCTGTATGTTCTTTCTACTAAATACCCTCCATCAATTAAATCAAAATTATTTTCGTCTAAAGACTCCGGTTCAAGGTTTAACATCAATCTAGCCGTATTACCAAAGCCATCGGTTAGTATAAGTTCGATTAAATTAAATTCAGGTTCAGGATTGTATTCGAGTATGTAATCCGGATTTGGAATACTAATTTCATCTTTTCTTACATCAAGAATGACTTCATCGAAGATAGTTGAGATTTTTATTCCACTATTTGTTTCAGTAATTTTATAATTGTTGTCCAAAAGTTCTACATACAAGTTGTTTTGCTCAGGAGTCATACCTTGCTCCCACATTATTACGTCATCAAAATCTAATGGAATTGTTTTGTTAATAAGGGTCTTTAACGATCCTAAATCAAACGCTTGCAACAAGATCGAACTACCCAATGTTCCAACATAAACCTTTTGTTGGGGCTGGGTTAAATTGATTTTATAGTTTGGTTCAACGGAAATAACTGGTGCTGGTGTTGGTCCTGTCAGGAACGAATACACAGCTTCTGTTTTTCCATTAAATAAATGAGCTCCACCGAAATAATTTTCTTCAAAGAAATTACCCGCCGGGAATCCAACAAATGAAGCAAATAAATTCTGACTATACATAGAGGACCAGTCATCACTTTCCACTCTTGCAAGTATTGGTAGTACACTAACTCCTCCTTTCAAATCCGGATGAGATGCGGTTAGGAGAATTTCTCCAGTATGTTTATTCGCTTGGATTCTAACATTGCCTTTTCCATTCGAAAGTGTGAGATTTGGGTTCAGGATACTTGCGTATTCTTCACTTTCTTCGTTAATGTTTAGCTCTATGCTTTCGTTAAAGTCCAGCACAGTTACTCCGTAAATATCTACAGCTGCTACTTCCATTTCCGATATTTCTCCGACGGGAATATAACTAGGTGATTTAATAACAAGTTGTACAGGTTGATTTGGCGGTGGGTAAATTGTATACGGATTGTTTGTGATATATTGGTCTTTTTCAATCAATACTATTTCGGTTGGTCCGGGCGTTGGTTCAAAAACAATACTGCCCCCACCTTCAATTAGCTGTATTCTTCCTCCATCTTCAAATCCGCCATCTGTAGGTTGCTGTGCTGAAAGTACAATGTCCGTATTTACATCTGTAATCCTTTGGCCACTTGGATTAAATAATTTTACATTGATATTGAAGTTGGTTTTTGCGCCATCTTCAAATGCCTGATCTGACCAAGCAATGTCTATATATTCATATACATTTATTTGCAAAGGCGGACTTAGTTCAATGTCACCCATGGTTATATATAATTGACTTGTTCCAATTTCCTTTGCTGTGAATATTACCTGCTCTTCTCCGGTAAAAATATTGAAATCGTTTTTATCAAATTCCCCAATATCAAGATTAGATAATTCCAAATGAACGGGTGTGTCTATGTAGCCAATTACACTGTTTCCTTCGGAATTTAATGGATAAAGCTTAATGATTTCCTGCTGATCAATCACCAAGCTTTTTCGTTCCATTACTGCGTTTATTTGCACAGGTATACCACTGGTATCTTCAATTAGATCCACATATCCCTCATCTTCCTCATCTTCCTCTTCTGCTTCTGGTAATGCAGCACCACACGATTCATCTAATTTAAACAATTCTGCGGCCGGAATGATTTCTTCCTCTATCCAACACTGAAGTGCATCAAACCATTCCCAAATTTCTACACCTTTTGGATCTCCGCATACATAATTTCCTTCATCTGATATTCCACCTTCATCACCTGCTTCACCTTCTCCATCTCCATCACCACTTTCTTCTGCGGCTGCCTGCGCGTTCTCCAGTGCCTCATCTGAAATTGGTCTCATGGCACTATTTAATCCAAAATTGTATCCCCAAGTATCACCATTGGAAACTATGTGCATTACTTCATACCCACTTGGTTTATTTTGAGGATACCTTGGTGGGCTATTATTCGGAGCTGGCATCAAGCTATCTCTATCTAAATACTTTGGAATTATTTCAGCCAACTTTTGATCCGTTCCAAGTGAATTCCAAATAATTGGTTCTATTACTTCTGAATTGTCATAAAAGAATCGACTGATTACATTTGTTGTACCTCCAATTAGCGTTTCCAATTCGTCTTCTTTATCAATAATTGTTGAGATTAAATTATCCGCAATTTCACCGGCGTTTTCTCCTTCTATTCTATAAATATTTGGATACTCATATTCCTTTCTTTCACCATTATCTGCAAGTCCTATATACCTAATTCCATCAGATGGAATGCTATGGGTGACAATTTGTGGGAAGTTTAATTCTCCGTTGATAACTCTTGGTTCACCAATGTGTTTGATGGTTGCAATAGTTGAGCTGGTTGGTTCAGTGTGTTTATCAAGACTATCTATATCTTTTGTCTTTTCATTTGCCCAAACTCTAATATCTGCACCTATAATTGGTTCGTACTCTACTGTTAAATCATTTTTAATAAGTGCTCTTAATACCGCAGATGCCCTTGCACGTTGTGTAGTTGCAATCTCTGTAATATGACCACTATTTCGCAATTTACTGTATACATCGTTAATCACTTCACCCATTGTTTTTCCAATTATATCGCTACCGGCAGCAGTTGCTGCGAAATCTAGATCGTTTCCTGTGTGGAAGCTCATAAAATCAATTGAGCAGGTTCCCGGTTCAAATATCCTCTCTTCCTCTTCTCTTGAACCAATTATGTCAAAGAGTGAAAGAATGGCTTCTTCAGTTTTGCAAAAATTAGGATTGAGTTCAATTTCATCCGTATCAACTTCAACCGAATTATTAAATACACATCCTGCATAATCTATGTAGTCTTCGTCTTCTTCTAATTCCCAGTCATCATCATCTGGTGGTTCAATTAGGCTCGCAGGGTTGTACATCCTATTAGCTTTTACCAAAACTGAATTATTTTCCAAAACACTTTCACCACGGCTTCTTTTTGAACCTCTGTATATTCCACAATCCTGCACATTTGTTATATCCAATACCCTTTGTCCATCCACATAACTATCGAATGTAAAGCTTGTGGTGTCCGTATCAATATCAAAAATTACCAAATTAACTTTCAACGTTGCACCAGTAGTAACCTCTATGGCTCTATCAAGTTCACTAACTTCGTCTTCAATTACCTCATCAATTTCATTCTCCAATGACATTTGTTTTTCTCTTAGATCGAATTTCGCATATTCATCCCTCATTGATACCAGCGAGTCCGGTGTATCTATTTCCGACGATGTCCACCTGCCACTTTCATCAATTTTGTCATTCAACTTTCCTCTGTATATCTTTAGTGCGGTGGAAAGCGGTGTCATATATTTTTCTAACAAAAAGTCAGTTGTGACATCCAACATACTATCTATTGTTTCATCTGGAATAATAGGATCACTCGACCCCATATCAGTGCTAACTTCACCGATAAGTTCTTTTAATAAATGTTTGTTGTACCTGTAAAATGCCATTTCCTCCATATAATCTCCGTATCTTTCATAATTCCTGTAATCCATAAAATTCATCTGATCCTCCATTTCAGGAAAATTGGCATAAAGCATGCGCTTATCAAATTCTGTATAATCAGGATCACCTTCGGAGTATGCATTGTTCTTTTCAAAATAATCTTCCAACTGTTGCTTTCCAGTTGATGGATCTTTACTCGGTGGAACTATTATGCCATGCCAAATTTCCGGGTTATAACTTTCTGCATCTCCATTTAGCTCAAAATTTTCAGTTTCGTAATTATAGATATACATTTTTCTGTAAAAATCCGTATATGGATAAATACTTGGATGAATTGTTTCATCGTGTACGACTGGAATCGGCACATCACCGATGATTATGACCCCTGCTAATTTGTTATCATCCTCAATTACAAGGTCATTATTTAAAATACTGTCATCCAATAAGTCTGTATCTAGGCCTTCGTAATATAGTTTTTCTAAAACGGTTGATATTTTTAGCGTGGATTCTTCTTTATCCACTTCCATAATGAATGCCTTTGAGTGAGGGATCCGTTCTTGGGCATTTTTTGCATACCTTACGATGTCATTCTTTAGGCTTCCATCACTCAGTAATGAACTTTCTACTAATATTGCAATCAGTCCTAATTCATCGTGATTATTATATGGATCAACTTGGTTATTTGTTATAGGAGTAAAACTCTGAGCATTTACATTCTTAATTGCAAAAGGTGATAATCCCAAATAACCCAGTTGGTTAGCCAACATTATAGAAACAGTGACGCCTGCGATTATCCTTTTCCAATTTTTAATTTTTTGTTTGGTTTTAAATTTTATTTATTTTTTTGATTTTTTGTCTAAATTTAGAGACAATTAGCGCATAATACACCAAATTTAATTGTATCAAAAAAACTCCGTCAAACAAAACGAAAATGCGCTTTTTAACTGACGAAATCACGGATTTGTTTCTTGGTATAAAATGGTGGGCGATAGTGGAGTCGAACCACTGACCTCATGAACGTCAATCATGCGCTCTAGCCAACTGAGCTAATCGCCCCAATGGTCAGATTATACGTTTTTAAAATTTAACTATCAAGATTAGCGCTTTAAATGGTATAATCAGGTTTGAAATAAAACAAAAACAAAATGTCCTCAAAGTTTTTGTGATTTTATTTATATGACTGAACTGGACCACCAACATGTTAAGTTTACGAAAAGGCCTTTAGCGAGCTTAGAAAAAAAGGTTTCTTTACCAAGGATGAAAAATAAAACTGAACATACCGGGAATTGGTACCAAGCCATGGTTGAGAATATGCAAAATGGTGTATGGGTGTCTGATAAAAACGTAAAAGTTGTATATGCCAATCCTAAATTATGTAGTCTTCTTGGTTATTCATTTGATGAAATTGTTGGCAAATCTGAATATGCCTTTTGGTCGAAAAGTTCAGCAATAAAAGTAAGACAGGCTATTGCAGTAGATCGCAAAAAAGGAAGATCATCCAGTTATGAGGCTCAGCTTATAACAAAATTAGGTGAAAAAATACCCGTGCTTGCCTTGGGTACTCCACTTCCAGATGGTGGTTCGGTAGGAATTATTACTGATTTACGAGAACTTAAGAAAAAAGAAGAGGCGCGTTTAGAATTGGAAAAAAGATATCGTACTACTTTTGAAAATACTGGTGCGGCAATGGTTATTATTGAGGCAGATACTAAAATTTCTTTAGTTAATTCTGAGTTTGAAAAAATGTCGGGAATGAAGAGCGAGGAAATTGAAAACAAGAAAAGGTTTATCGATTTCTTTACAAAAGAAGATGTTGATAGAATGCTTTATTATCATAAAACAAGGAGAGAGAAAAAAGGAAAGGCTCCAAGGAATTATGAGGCACAATTCATAGATAAAAACGGAAACATACGTTATATATATTTGACAGTTGCAATGATACCCGGGACAACAAAAAGTATTGCCTCACTCTTGGATATCAGCAAAAGAAAGGAGGCTCAAAAAGCCCTTAAAGAGTCTGAAGAAAAATATAGATCCATGATTGATCAATCTATGGTCGGCATTTGTATGTTGAAAGATACTAAAGTTGTCTTTGCAAATAAAAAATTGGCTAATATTTTTGGATATTCTTTACCAAAAGATTTGATGGGCAAAGATATTTCCAAGTTTTTATCTAAAGAGTCATTTGATTTGGCTAGGGACTATACCATTAGGAGGCAAAGGGGTGAAAAATTGCCGGAGCTAGGTGAATACATTGGTAAAAAAAAGAATAAGAAGCAAATTCATATACAAACCTTTTCTAAAGTAATTGAATTGAAAGAGAAAACCTATTCTCAGGTATTTGTTACAGATGTTACCGAAAAAAAGATAATGGAAATAAAATTGGCAGAAAGAATAAAAGAGGTCGATGTTTTGTATCGTGTATATTCACATACAAAAATGATTCACCCTTTAGCCCAAGTTCTTTCATCCATAGCTAAAGATATTATTCACGCTTTTCAATTTAT
>JAHIYT010000109.1 GCA_018814945.1 Patescibacteria group bacterium | reverse complement strand
CAATGCATTCTTTGATCAAAAGCTCTCCCAAGCCCTTTTCGCGGCCATTTGGCCGAACGCTTAGTATTCTTATAGAAGACCAGCCCTTTGATGCAGTGCTAAACTTGATTTTTCTAGCATCTGCATAGAATTGAACTGCGCCCTCTATGTTTCCGTTTATTTCAGCAACTATTATAGTACCATGCTCTGATGAGATCGTTTCGTGAATACTCTCCATCCAATCGTTCCACAAATCTTCTGGCAACAAAGGCCTAAACTCCTTACACGCCTCCATCACCAGCTCTTCCACAACCCCAAGCTCATCTGTCGTCGCATCACGTATTTTTATACTTGAAGTCATGTTTATATTATTATTTTACTCAGCTTTACGTTAGTTATGTGACTTTTTCGATGATCAATCTTGCCTGAGGGAATTGTTTAAGAAGTTGTCTTCGATCGCCTATTTCAAAATCGGCAAAGTCAAATCCAGGAGCTACTGTGCAACCGACTAACGCATATGAGCCGCCCGGCGCAACACAAGCGCCAAACCATTTCTTTGCCTTTACTACATATTGAAGGATTTCACCCCTTGCTACGTCCGCACCTAGCACAGTCTCTTTCACGCTTCCTGTCTCATCGATCTCCACTATCACAAGAGGATCGCCTAGATAAAAATGCCACACTTCATCAGATGCTAGACGATGTAATTTTGACCTGTCGTTAGACTCTAACAGATAGTAGATTGCAGTTGAATAGTTCCTACTTCCCTTAAGTTCGTTTACTTCGACTTTTCCCTTTGCCCTATAGCTTTCCCTAAAGTATCCGCCTTCAGGATGCGGCTTGAGATCGAGTATTTTAATCAGATCTTCTGTACATAGATTCTTCATCTCATTGCTCCACTACAAATAAAAATTAATACACAAAAACTTCTGACACATTTTAAAAAAATCATTTCCAAGGGCCGCCCGGAGGCCATTTCAAATCAAATCTCTGATCCTGTGAAAGAGCTAAACATAGCGGCATTATGAAATCATGTATCTCATGAATAACACAATCTAGTTTTATTCCCGAATCATTCGATATGCCCTTGCTTACAAATGCATTCCATTGTGCTTGTTTTACAGGGTCTTTATAGAATGCTTCTGACAGCGACACGGGATCCATTTCTGGAATAAACGTCCGCCTTCTGGAAAAAGTGTGTCGTATTGCTTCTTGAAGAACTTTGGAGTCAAAAGGAAAGATATTTTGGATAGACCAGAGATCATAGAAATCGCGCATGCGACTGTTCAACATGCCAAGCACCACCATTGTCTCAAATTTTTCGGCAACAACGGTTTCTTTTGGATAAATTGATAACTCTGGAGACGGTAAGTTCAAAATAGAAGGGTACTTTGCCTTTTCAGGAGATGGAGTAATGGCGTCGCCAAATCCAATATCAACTTGAAGAGGTATTCGCGCAGAATCAAGATAAGCAACTAAGGTGACGCGCACACCGCCATATTGTTTATTCTCACGAATTTCTTCAGCATGTACGCTATCTATATCAAAAGCTAGACCATCATCCTTTTCTGATATGCTGATAATATCTTGAATGACCTTCTTCAAGTTTTCTGGATTGGCAGGAACAATGCCAAGCAAATCTATATCCATTGTCGGACGATATGCTGACCCGCCCCATACTATGAAAAGCGATGCGCCCTTAAGCACAAACAGTTCCGAATAGTTGGACACGCTTAACCGATACAACAATCTCTCAAGCGCGAACCTGTTGAGAATATATTGAAAATCTTCTTTGCGCTCTTTCGACTTGTTGAACAGACGCTGCCTTACCGAAGCCGCGATATTCTTTCTTTCCTTTTTGTTCATTGCAGTGATTCCATATAAGGCCGCATGACATTCATAACACGACAGATTTTTGCATATTTATAAATATCATCCATCGTGGCCTTTCGCTCTCTCCAACATTCTCGCAGAGCCTCGATCGCAACCTCCAGACCGATTTTATTTCTAAACTTGAAACAGTCTGCGACAGTCTTGGCTGGCGAATAAATGCAAACTTTCACTCCCTCGATTGTATGCACCTCAATTCCCTTTCTTAGAGCATCTCCTGAAAATCGAAAAACTCGAATAGAAAGCTCATCTGATTTCGGTACTCTGGCCTTAACATCTATCGCAATCCAAACTTGATGCGGAAGCTGTGTTGTAATGTTATGAAAGCGAAGGGCTGAAAGAAGGCAGATAACGCCATTCGGAACACGCTTTGCAACTTCAGCAAGAGAGTGGTGTTCGGTAATATCTGCTTCCTTAAGGCGGTAGAGCCCTCTTCCCTCGCGAATGAGCTTTCCTGTCTTGACGAGTCGGCGAATATACTCTGGATGGAGCTTAGCAGCTTTAACGTCACGTACACGAAGAAAACCCTTTTTTTTAGCTAGGTTGAGAACTTTCTTCTTCTTTTTTGAGGTCTTTTTAGTCATCGTTATGTGTATTTATGTCGGTAGTTTTAAATATCTACCGACAATTATACACAACTAGACTTATTGTTCAATTGTATTTTGAAGCATCTATTAATGTTTGGTCATGAAACTGATGCTGTCAGCTGATAAATTTATTTATTCACATTATACGGACAAGCCTGTTGGCAGAGGTCGCAGCCGTAGGTGTCTTGTGAAACATGCTTTCGCATGTGTGAAGGTACTTCGCCTTTGTGCTCTATCGTGAGATAAGAAACGCATAGATTCGCGTCCAACGTGCGCGAAGCTTTTAATGCATTTGTAGGACATGCGTTTATACATAGGTCGCAATCCGCACAAAGGTCTTTGGCCGGCTCATCAGACTCTATCTCAAGATCTGTTATGATCTCACCCAGTACAAACCAAGAACCAATCTTTTCGTTTAACAGGATAGTATGCTTTCCGATCCATCCGATGCCAGCCCTGGCAGCTAACGCTTTCTCTAAAATGGGACTTGTATCCACACAGAACTTTGCACGCGCTTCTAGTGCATGTTGTTTTATGTTATTCCAAAGTTCTTCGAGCTTTTCGCGAACAACCTCATGATAATCCTGCCCCCTGGCAAAGCGTGCTTTGCTCTTTTGAGTTAATGGAGATTGCTTCGCTTCGCTCGCAATGACACCCCTT
>JAHIYT010000108.1 GCA_018814945.1 Patescibacteria group bacterium | reverse complement strand
TCTGCGTTAGCGATGCTTTCATGTTATGGAATGGAAGTAATGATTACTAATAATGTTGTCCCACCATCATATCAAGTAAGAGAATTTGAAGATATTTTAGAAGATATCGCTCAAAAAGAAAAACCATACTTATTTACGCACTTAAAACACCAATATCAAGATATCGCTGATGAACTAAATGAATTATCCGCTCGAATCTTGATGCACGGAGACACTAAACCAGATAACATCAAATCAGGACATTTAATTGATTTAGAAGCATTAAAGATAGGTGATCCAGCAATCAGTATCTCTTTATACTTAGTTGACTCAGGAATAGAACAAGAACAATGGAGTAGATATGTTCAGACCTACATGGACGTTGTGCAACATGAAATTGGTAGAGAATACACTCCGGAAGAATTAGTAGAGTTAACAGGTTTTGTTAAAAAAGTAGCTTTACTACCTGCTCTAAAAGAATTAAGTGGATTATATTCTCGACCGATGGGAGAGAAAGAAGAAAAACAAGCTTTGACTATTAGAAGATTTCTTAGATCTGCTTAGATCAGAACTCCCACTATTCTGGAAGATAAAGAAAATAGATTAGTAGCCATCAATCCTAATAAAGGATGACTTTTTGGATCACTATAAATCCTTTTCTTAATTGCGGATGCTTTTTTGTTAAGCAACAAAGCTTTATCAATATCTTTTTTCATCAAAGCTTTATATAATTCAACAAAAAAATCTTGATTTTCTTTAAGTTGAGGCAAAACTTTATTAATATTTATAGTTTTCTTTAATCGACGGAAATTCTTCAAATTTCCAGCATATTTCTCAGTTACAAAAATAAGATTATAATAATCATAGCAACGATCATCATTATAAGTAGTCATATGAATCATCCTTTGACAATAATCACGCAATTTAATAATAGATTTATCCAGCTCACGTAATTCTGAAGTATCACTTTCTTTAGAAAGCAGAAAGTTAATTAATTCTGTATTTAAAAATTTAATAGTAAGAAAAAATTTGTTAATGATAGAACTAACCCTTTCAAATTTATCGGCCATCACATTCTCGATGACAACTCTTTTAGCACTCTGTTCAGAAATTACAAATCCAATCAACGAATCAACTACCTCGTTTATCTCTACAAAAGAGAAGCCCTCGGTAGAATTCAAAGTGACTTGATCAAATCCCCTTCTGTATGCTGAAGCGATCAAGGTTCTTATCCGCGAACGATCTTGTTTCCCAATACTAACAGAAATCTTTTTCTTCTCTTTCTTGTAGGGCCTGGTCGAAATCCGAAGATGCTTCTCGATTTGTTCTACTTCAACCTCTTCTCCAGGCTTTAAATTCCGTTCGATGACCCATTTCTTGGGAAGATAAATAGTTACTCCTCCGCCTCCGCCTTGTTTGATTAATTTCCGTTTCATGGACTAAAAATAGTTTCATTCTTTATAATACTTTTGCTTTTTCATATCTATCATATCTTTCATATCAAAAAGATATTAATATTAATTAGTACTACTCAACAGTAAATATAAAATACGGTTGAAATTACGAAAAAAAATGACTGAACAAATAATGAAAAAAATCCTAAAACTGCGAAAACTACGCGGGATAAAAAGAAATGACCTAGAGAAAGAGATTGCTACTTGCACGACTGCTTTAAAAGGAGACGCATCAGCAATTCGTTCAAGGCAACCCCACAAAGTAGTAGTTGATGGAACTAAATACAGAGCAGTAGATGCAGCAGTAATCAACCGTCACATGAATCAAAGTGGAAGAGGGGATTATAGACTCCTGTTTATAGATTCTGATTTATGTGGTTTAGCAGTTCACAAACCAAGTGGAAGCTATGCAAAAGTAGCTTAGGAGGAAAAATAAAATGACAGAAGAAATTGATTTAGGAATTGCTGTACAAAAAGCTTATGGTTCCATACCAGAAAAAAGCTTTGAACAAGATTACTGTACTGATGAAGATTTTCAACCAACAGACAAAATCTTTCAACAGACATTTTATGGTGGAGAAGATCTCACTAATGTTGTTGATCTAGGTTACTTTCCTCAAGAAGGAATAGCTACCGTTAATATTGCTGGATATACTGTTGGTAATAGTGTAGCCGAAGCAATTGAAAATTTACAATTGATGGAGTTAAGATTAGCAGCTTTAGGAAGTAGAGGCTATGATGTTTCTGCTGCCAGATTAGTTGAAGAAGATCAAACAACCGATAGCAAAAGGTATGAAGTTGATGTTCCCATCGCTAAACAAGCAGAGTTAGATCAGTTAGTTTTAGACCTGCAGGGCATTGTAGAATGACTAAAAAAATACTTGTCGTTGACGATACGGAACAGTACCGAGAAAAATATGCTAACTTAGCTTTGCGACCAGACACTCAAGTAATCGTCGCCAGCGGAGTAAAGGAAGGCATTGAACTAGCTTTAGCAGAAAGACCTGAAATAATCATTACCGATAAAGATATGCCTGACGGCAGCGGTAACGACCTCGCTAAAGCGGTAAAAGCTGAGTACAATGTAAGAATTGCTGGTATTACCGGAGGAAATCCAGAAGATTTTGATCCACAGTATGTTGATGCTCGTTTTTCCAAAAATATTAGCGAAGCAAACTATGAACAGCTAATTGAAATATTAGTCAACGGAAAAAATCCACGAGAAGAATGTTTACAGATTGGTGCATACAGATCTCAACCAACAGGAGAATTTCATGAACTATACGAAATGATCATGGCTATTGACATCTTAGCTCAAGGATACATTATAGGTTCGCAGTTAATTCGGGGAGAAGATCCAATACCTGGCGTTGAATTAGAAGTACCTGCACAAGAACAGATTGACAATTTATTTGATGTAGAGGCAGACAAAATACTTGATTACTCTCAACTAAAAAAACAACGAGAAGCTTTGCTTCAATCTGGAACATCTTCACCACTAGAAGAATTCGTTCAAGTCCCAATAGTAGAACAATTCCTTGAATGTTTAGAAAATAAAAACCCGATTATAGAAGAGCAAGTGCAAGCTTACCACGATGCTTTCATTAAATTAGAAGAGACAAAACGATGAAAACCCAAGACAAAATAAGACAAATCTATGGATTTGTTAAAGATAACCTGTACCTTTGCCTACCTGATTTAGAAGTAAATGAAGAACAATTCAACTCCACTTTACTATTTGAAATTTTGTCTTGTTTAAACAACGGTAAGCAAATGTTGTTTGGAGAATACGGTTTAGGTAAAACAACCTCAGCCGAATATGTTTCAACTTTAATGGACGCTTTACCAAGAGAAGTTGTCCTAGCTTCAGAAGTAAAAGGACATCCTGAACAGACCGAAGAAAAAATGCTCGCCAGACCAGATTTAGGAGAATTAAATGCTGGTGTGGAAAAAGTATTGTGGAGTTACTTTGTACTTAATCCGACAAAAATATTGGACGAGTTTAACCGGTTACCGCCTTCCAAACAGAACATCCTACTTGATGGTATTGATCGAGGAAACTGGAAATACCTTTCTGAACTAGTGCAAACTGGAGAGTTCACTTTGTTCGCTACTTGCAACTATGAAGACTTAGGAAACAGCGCTTTGATTGAACCAGTCTTAGACCGATTTGACATTGCCACCGAATCAAAAAAACCAGGATTAATGCAGATGAGCATGATTAAGGATATTCCTAGCGAAGTGAAAAGAAGTCTAGACGATCGTGAAATCTCTGACAGAATATTTGCCATTTTTGATTCCAAAGAAATGAGTTATGATCAAAAACGAGAACAAGTCCAAGAAGTAAGTGCAGATTACAGAGTACGTATCAAAGAAAAAATGGACTTAGAACTAATCACTGATTCAGAACTAGCCACAGAG
>JAHIYT010000107.1 GCA_018814945.1 Patescibacteria group bacterium | reverse complement strand
TTATCTTTCTTGTATTGTTAATTGATTTCCAAAGTATTAAAAAAGTATTGTTAGCAATGATTCCTTTAGTGGTTGGTATAGTATGGATGGTAGGAGTAATGGAATTATTCGGATTACAAATTACTTTACTGAATATAATGGCAATTCCAATGATAATCGGTATAGGTATTGATGATGGTGTGCATATCGTTCATCGCTACCAAATTGAAGGTAAGGACGCACATAAATTGGTCTTTGCAAGTACGGGGCGAGCGATATTATTAACATCGGTAACCACGATGCTTGGTTTTGGATCACTTTGGTTTGCTACTTACCGTGGACTTGGCTCAATGGGTATTGCCCTGTTTATTGGAGTGGGGACGTGCTTTCTTGCAACCGTTATTGTTATACCCGTAATAATAGGAATGTTAAAGAAATAGACAATTATTTTATTTACGGTAATTTGAGAAATAACGGTTATAAATATGACTGGTACAAACCACTTTTTTTATGAAAACAGCCAAATTGGACCATGTTTTCCGCTTAAAATCTAGAAAAAACTATAAAATTTTATAATTATTAACACTATTCCGAAAGAAACAATATTACAATTAACACAACGTATATCCTTATTTTACAATATTTTATGTAGGTTTTGACTCATTTTTAATTGTTAAGATTTATCAGTTATTTATAAAAAATTATTTGACATCAATAAAAGCAGTAGTTTAGCTTTGCATACTTCACGGAGAGTGCTCTCCGTGCGTTTATTCTGAGGGAATAACGTATATTAGTGAAAAAACTTACAAAACATTCTTTAACCATTCTTATGGAGGATGAACAATGAGAAAGATAAGTCTAGTGCTATTTCTGGTTGTTTGGACAGGATTGATTTTTGCCCAGACTACGGGAAAAGTGTCAGGGACAGTAACAGATCAAAATGGACAACCTTTGGCAGGTGCTAACGTAGTTGTGGCTGGTACCTCGTTTGGTGGTGCATCAGATTCTGACGGTAATTATTACATACTAGAGGTCCCTGCAGGCGTATATGATATACGTGCTGACTATATAGGATATAAAAGCCAAACAGTTGACGGTGTTAGAATCGCCACAGGATTGACTACATTTATTGATTACGGCTTAACAATTGCTGCTGTTGAGGGTGAATCAGTAGAAGTTATTGGTGAAAGGCCGCTATTAGAAATTAGCGCAACTAACGCTGTACGGAGCATGGATACAGATCAAATTAAGAATTTCTCATCGCGTAACGTTGATGATATGATCCAGGCTCAGGCGGGTGTTGTTGAACATAATAGTGAAATTCACTTACGAGGTAGCCGTGCTGATGAGGTTGGCTATACCCTTGATGGTGTATCCACCAAAGCAGCCGTGCAGTTTGGCAATGCAACAGGCAGTAATTTTAATATAATTAGTGCCATTCCGGAAGCCTTGCAAGAAGTGTCGGTTCAGTCCGGTGGATATAGTGCTGAGCTTGGTGGTGCTAATGCCGGTATTGTTCAGCAGACTATGCGTACCGGTGGTAGAACACTAAGTGGTTCAGTCGGATATGCGACCGATGCATTTGCCGATGCTTTTAATACCGATAAACTTGGTACAAATGATATTACATTCACTCTTGGTGGACCGATAACCGAAAAAATTCGTTTCTTTGGTGCCTATCGTCTAAATGATACTGATAATAGTCAGCCCAAATGGTGGAAAGGAGGAGTTATTAATGCTGATGAAAACGGAACGCCAATTCCAATTCTGAATACAAATAGCGATCCTAATAATCCTGAATATATTGCGATAGTAATACCGGACAAAGAAGGTGGAAATGAACAAACTGAACATTCGATCAATGGGACATTATTATTTGATTTTAATCCTTTGGTAGTGCGCGCATCAGGTGCTTATAACTATAAAACTAATCGCACCTTATATGCCACAAACTCAAATGGTGGTTATGCTTTTAATATGTTCAATATGGACCGTCAACGTAAAAACGAATGGAATATTTTCTTAGGAGCCATAAAAGCAACTTATTTTTTAAATTCCAAAACCTATGCTCATATCACAGTAAGTGGCTTAGATCGTAAATGGGAAGGCTATGATCCTATGTTTAATCACGAGAATCTAACTGATATCTTTGAATATGGTGATGGCGATATTGTAGCGGAAAAGGGATTAACAACTGCAGTAAATCCTGCTGATGGCTCGACACTT
>JAHIYT010000014.1 GCA_018814945.1 Patescibacteria group bacterium | reverse complement strand
CCGATTCTTTTAGTTTTTTTATGTCGGGGAAGTTGGCGATGTATTTTGGATATGCGAGCGAATTGAAAGATATAAGGGAAAAAAATCCCCATTTGAATTTTGATGTGGCGCCGGTGCCTCAGTTGAAAAATTCTTCTTTTAACGCCACTACGGGCAAGGTTTATGCTTTGGCTGTTTCCAAAAAATCTTCTAATTTCTCTTGAAGTCATTTTTTCTTCTTTTCCAAGACCATGAACCCATAAGCTTTGATTTTTACAAAAAATCTCTTTCAGCTCACCTTTTTTACCGGAAATCTTCTCATTTTTTAAACAAGGAAATTCTTTTATTAAATCTTTTTCTTTACCCTCAAAAACCAATAAATTAATTCTATTGTACTTTTTAAAACTGGAATCAACGCTTATCTTAGGCAGATTCTGGTTTTTAGGATCGAGTAAATTAAGAATTTGTTTCGTTGTCATATTTTTTTATCTTTTAATGATGTAACGGAATAAAGATACAGCAGGATTGAAAATTTGACAACTTGTCCCGCTAAGCGGGGTCAGATTTTTAGATTTTCAAAAGACATTTCGTCATTTCGTCACCACGTCATTTCGTTTATAATAAACTCATGAAAACCTACAACAAACAAATACACAAAGCATTCAATTAAATTGCAGACCTAATGGGGATAATGGGGGAAGGGTTTTTTCGTATTCGAGCTTATCGCGAAGCCGGTCGAGTAATTATGGAAGAAACAGAAAAAATTACTGAAAAAACTACCAAAAATGACCTTCTCCTAATTCCAAGAATAGGGCAAGCATTAGCCGATAAAATCTTAGAACTAATCAAAAATGGTCATATAAAATTTTTAGATAAATTACGTCTCGAAATTCCAAAATCTGTTCGCGATTTACTAAAAATTCCAGGCCTTGGGCCGGGACGAATTGGTAAATTATTTTTTCTCGCCGGAATTCAGTCAAAAAAAGAACTAATCAAAGCGGCAAAAAATGATCAACTAATTTCACTTCCCGGATTTGGTAAAAAAACAATCGATAACATAATGAATGCCATTTCCTCCTCACAGCAAAAAAAGAAGAGACACAAGCGATCCGAAGTCGAACCGGTCGCCAAGAAAATTATCTCTATTCTCAAAAAAATTAAGGGGGTTGAAAAGGTGGAAATTGCTGGTAGTTTCCGTCGTCAAAATCCAACCGTTGGTGATCTGGATATTCTTGTTAGTGGAAACCCTAATCTCAAACAGGCTGAAAAAGCAATTCTCAAAAAATATTCAGACCATACACTTCTCGGCAGTGGGTCAACAAAAATTTCATTTGTAATTTTCCCTGCAAATCTACAAATCGACATTCGATTCGTCCCAGAGGAAAGTTGGGGAGCAGCTCTACTCTATTTCACCGGATCCAAGGATTACAACGTTATGATGCGGAAAGTGGCTATCGAAAAAGAGCTTCTATTAAACGAATATGGACTCTTTCGCGACGGTGAATATATAGCCGGCAAAACGGAAAAAGAGGTATGCAAAAAATTAGGGCTTCCCTATTTGGAACCAAAAAGTAGAAAATAATTTATTTTTTTAGTAAAATAGGGGTAGCTGGGACACGCGCTACTCGCCATTATTTTTTCTACAAACTATCATTAAGGGAATCTAATATTTTCTCTGGTCGAGGCCAGAGAGTGCGGATACCCACCTTGTATACCAGGGATAATGATTCTGGCGGTAGACGGTGTTTTGGCGATAGTAGCTAGAAATATGGTGCGAACGAAATAAGTTCGCAGAACGCAATGTAGTGAGCATGAATTCAGAAGAAATTTGCGCAGAAAATTTCAATGAATTCAAGTATTTCCCTATTGGGGGAGTGTAAAACTTGCATTCTTTCTAAGAATTTGGTATAATAATACTGTGAATAAAAAATAAATATCAAAAATATGCCAACAGCTACAAAAATAGATCCAAAGAAAACAGCCGAAGAAGCCAAAAAAAAGGCTGAGGCTACAGCTAGCGCTGCTAAAGAAAAATTAACCAACAATCCAGTTACAAAAGCTGCTGGAAATATTTTTGGAAAGATCAAAGCAAAGACAGGTCTTAGTAACGAAAAAGTTGATAAGTGGCAAAAAAGCTGGCTTTCAATGCCAGAAACTCGTAAAAAATATGAACATTTAAAAGATACTCCACAAGTTGTTGGTGAAGAATTAGTCGGAATGAGTAATGATATTATCGATTTCATTCAAGGAGAGGAAACCGGTCAATCTCACGTTTTCAAAAAGCTAAAAGCAGAATTTGGCGCAATGTTCCATGATCCTCTCGCTTTCTTTAAATCTAAATTAGCAAAAGGAAAAGAAGCTGCGATGACTGCAAAATCAAAAGCACAGGAAGGAATGAATCAGGCTAAGTCTGGAATGGATAAAGCCAAATCAGTTGCAAACCAAGCAAAAGCGAAAGCCGGTCAGGCAAAAGAAATGGCAGCAAAAGCAAAATCAGTTGCCGGAAAAGCAAAGTCAGCTGCTAAAAAAGTAAAGAAATAAATTTTTATTACAAAATTACAAACAAAAAATCCCGCTTGTCGGGATTTTTTTATTACAAGATTACAAAATTAATTGGTGTTTCGCTCTATTTGGCACTAGAATAATCTTGAAATCTTGTAATAACTAATCTTGTAATAAAAAATATGAAAATAAGTTTAGACTGGCTTTCGGATTACATAGACATAACCGAAAAAGATCACGAAAAAATTAAAGACATCATTACTGCAAACTCTGCAGAGATTGAAACCATGGAAAGGCAGGGTGATCATTTAGAAAATGTAATTGTTGGTAAGGTTATCGAACTAAAACCACATCCAAATGCAGATCGCCTAACTCTTTGCACCGTATTCGACGGGGAAGAAAAGTACAAAGTGGTTTGCGGTGGTTCCAATCTAAAAGATGGAATGCTTGTTGCCTACGCAAAGGTTGGCGCAGTTGTTCGTTGGCATGGATCTGAGGTTATGAAATTAGAAAAAGTAAAACTCCGTGGCGAAGAAAGTTTCGGCATGATTTGTGCAGGGGAAGAAATCGGACTTGATGATATGTTTCCGGCAAAACATGAACATGAAATTGTAGATCTATCCTCCCTCGATCTAAAAGTTGGTGCACCACTTGCAAAAGCTCTGGGCCTCGATGATGTAGTACTCGACGTCGATAACCACGCTATTACAAACCGCGCAGATCTATTCTCTCACCGTGGTTTTGCACGTGAATTTGTTGCAAACAATCTTGGTAAATGGAAGAAGCAAAAAGAATTCAAAATGCCCACCTCCGGTAGCCCATCACCAGTTACCATCGACATAAAAGATAAAGATGTTTGCTCTCGTTATGCTTCTGTTTACATGACTGGAATCGAGATCGCAGAATCTCCGGACTGGATGAAAAAGCGCTTATCCGCTTGTGGAATTCGCCCAATTTCCAATATGGTCGATATTACAAACTACATAATGCTAGAACTCGGAATGCCACTTCATGCATTCGATGTCGACCAAGTAAAAGGAAAGAAGTGGGTAATGAGAAAATCCAAAAAAGGTGAAAAAGTTATAACCCTAGACGAACAAGAACACGAGTTAATGGATGGCGTAATCGTTTTAGATGATGGTCACGAAATCTTCGACTTATGCGGAATTATGGGTGGGTACACCAGTGGAATTAATGAAAAAACTGAAAAAATACTACTTCACTCTCCTGTTTATCACCCAACACTAGTTCGCCGTGCAATGCGCTCCCTCGGTCACATCAGTGATGCTTCTATTGTTTACGAAAAAGGTGTTGATACAGAACTTGCATTAGTTGGATTAGAGCGAGCAGTACAACTAATCCTCGAACTCTGCCCTAACGCAAAAGTAGCTAGCAAAGTCACCGACATTCAAAATATAAAACCGGAAAAACGCGAAATAAATCTTCGCACGTCTCAAATCAACCGCTTGGTCGGAACAAAAATCGACGACAAAAAAGTTGAAAAAATTCTCGATGATTTAGGATTCTCATTTACTAAAAGCAAAGATGGTCACAAAGTTTCTATTCCATCTTTCCGCCTTGGAGACGTTAGTCGCGAAGCAGACTTAATCGAAGAAATCGCACGTATTTATGGTTACGACAACATTCCAAGTATTACTCCAGCAATGGACATTTCCCCAATCTCCGTTAATTATCGACGCGAACTTGAAAAGAAAGCTCGAGATAAATTAGTTGCTCGTGGTTTCGATGAAATTTATACATTTGCATTCCTTGGTCCTGAACTTCTCGCCAAATGCTTAATGGAAGCAAATAGTGAATCAATTGAAGTTGAAAATCCAATCTCCGCAGACATGTCACTTATGAAACAGAGCTTGCTTCCTCGAATGCTCGAAACAATTACTGACAACCTTCGCTATAAAAACCAATTCCGTCTATTCGAACTAAATCCTCTCTACAACAAAAAAGGCAATAGTCATGAAGAAAAATCAGCTCTAATCGCCACAGTTATAGGTGAAGACTTCCGTACTCTTCAGGGAATTATTGATATGGGAGATATAATTCCAGCAAAAGACAACGTAGCTCCACACATGCACCCAGGTCGCACAGGTGAGGTGGTTTTACGCGGTCAAAGAGTCGGATACATTTACGAAGTTCACCCGCAAGTTCTTAAAAACTTCGATATAAAAAGCACTGTTTCCGTTTTTGAATTAGACATAGAAGCGCTTCATAATATGGATTATGATGCACGGCCTAAATATAAAGAATTCTCTAAATTCCCTGCAGTTCAGCTCGATATCAGCGTTGCGATTCCTAAAAAAGATCTTGCTGCTGACTACTTCAAATCCATTCAGGCAGTCGACAAAACACTAATCTCCAACGTTGAATTGATTGATGAATACACAGGTGAAAAAATCTCTGCAGACAAACGTGCTCTTACCTACTCAATTACTTATCAGGCAAAAGATCGTACATTAACAGAACAAGAGGTCGATACAATACACAAGCAAGTTATCAGCAAACTAAAAGCGAAAGGTGCTGAAATTAGATAGCTAATTACCGTACTGGTGTAATATGAGGTGTAGTTGCACCCTCAGTTTCTGGCTGAGCCATTTCCCAATTAAGCTCTTCGGTCGGTGGTGCGGTTGTTCCTTCAGTTTCTGATTGGATATCACCTATTTGAATGTAACCAGCATCTTCTTTTTCAGGCTCTATCTGACGTTTACCTGTTGGTAGTCCAGAGGCAGCACCATTCGGTTGAATATTTCCCCCCTCCATATTCCGCAGATATTCCTTAACTGGTTCTGGAATATTTTCATTTGTTAACGCATTCATTAATCGTCTACCACTCTCAAGACCTTCTTCACGCATCCACTGGATGCCATCAAGCCTGTCTTTAGGCATTTTTTCCTCAAACATATCCATTATTGTTTCGCGATTTAGGTTGTGACGAACAATATTTCCAACCAATTGCTGTGAATTTTCACTACCTTCATCAAACCATTTATCTCGTGTCTTCTCGATTTTATTCATATGCTTTTGCGCCTTGCCAATTAATTTTTCAATTTTTTCCTGTGCCTTTGGGGAATCAGAATCTGCTAAAACAGCCGCCATTTGCATATTTTCTTCAGCATATTTTAGTCGTTTTTCTGCTTTTTTTTCAGAATCAAAAGTAAATGTTAAATCAATCGTTTCTTTTACGCCACGCCACCACATGCCAAATCCTGATGGGACTTCTCCAGATATTGGCTCAATATCCATACCAACCATTCCAAACCCACCGGGTGAGAAAACACCTTCTTCCTGCACCCCCCATCCACCCGGGAAAAACACACCTTCACTATTCCCTGGTAAAGCTTCCCAACCACCACCTACAGAATCAACACCTCCAAGAATGATCCCTTCACTATCCGCGACATCACGAGGACTAACGATTGCATTTGGAGCTTCCCAATCATCTTCAGATGTGACGGTATTTGTGATTTCCACATCATCTACTAATTCAACTG
>JAHIYT010000106.1 GCA_018814945.1 Patescibacteria group bacterium | reverse complement strand
CCCTCCCTCTTTTCTTTAATAATATCTGGCATGTGCCGATTTTAAATAGATTGGTAGCATTAGGTAGTTCGTTCTGGCACATGATTCAATCCGGCAGAGTGGATAGACTACGTAATTTTGCAGCCCACAGTCAACCGTTAGATGCGCTAATGGAAATGGATTTTTGGAGCAGAACCAGCATTGTGGAAGATGGACATCAGTTTTGGAGATCCTATTTTCACTTTAAGGGTAATCACAAAGTAATACCTCTATTTATGCCTATTTATCAAGATGCTGTTCAATCAGAAACCTATTGGGAAACACTCAAGGATCAGTACTTCCAGCTAAGAAGATGGGCATGGGGATCTACGGATATAGCTTTTGTAGCTACAAATGGATGGAGGATGAGAAAGGAGCTTCCAACATGGAGAACGTTGAGAAGATTTTGGGTACTAGCAGAGGGTCATTATATGTGGGCTACTGCACCTCTGATCATTGCAATGGCATCACCTATCCCAAGAACATTGAATGAAGCATTCAGACAATCGGTTACGGCATATAATTTGGGAATGGTGTTTTATGTTTTCTTTAAATTGGCATTAATTGGAATAATCGTTTCAATGTTGATGTCCCTCTTGATGGTACCCAAACCTCCAAATGGATGGAGAGGAAGAATCTCATCTATTTTTATGTGGATATTCCTGCCTATAGTTACAATAATTTTTGGTGCAATACCAGCAATAGACGCGCAGACAAGACTGATGTTTAATAAGCGCCTTGAATTCAATGTGACTAAAAAAGTTCGTAAAGCTGTTCCGTAAAACATTCAACCTTTGACATGTGACATTTAACAGCCTATTTAAGTCAAATGTTAATGGTCAATTGTCAATTGTTATGATAAAATTTCGTCGTTACCTCCAATTTATTAATTATGGAAAAAAAGAACACCCCCACACTTAAAAAGGGTCTTGCTCAAATGCTGAAAGGCGGAGTTATTATGGATGTTGTGAATGCGGATCAAGCCCGTATTGCAGAAGAAGCTGGCGCAGTTGCTGTTATGGCCCTAGAAAGAGTCCCAGCGGACATAAGAAAAGACGGTGGAGTATCTCGTATGAGTGATCCCGCTATGATTAAGGAAATCATCAAAGCTATTAGCATTCCAGTGATGGCAAAGGTTAGAATCGGGCATTTTGTAGAAGCCCAGATTTTAGAAGCTATAAAAGTGGATTATATTGATGAGAGTGAAGTGCTAACTCCAGCAGATTATAAATATCACGTGGATAAAAGTAAGTTCAAAGTTCCATTTGTATGTGGAGCAAGAGATTTAGGAGAGGCTTTGAGGAGAATTGAAGAAGGTGCGTGCATGATAAGAACAAAAGGAGAGGCTGGAACAGGTAATGTTGTTGAAGCAGTGCATCACTACAGAACAATTGCTGAAAAAATTGAAGAATTAAAAAATGCTAAAGAATCTGAACTAAAAGAATTTTGTAAAAAAGAGAGAATTGGTTTGGATATTTTAAAAGAAGCATTAAAATTAGGTCGTCTTCCTATTGTAAATTTTGCAGCAGGTGGTATAGCAACTCCAGCTGACGCAGCAATGATGATGCAACTTGGCTGTGACGGAGTATTTGTAGGATCAGGAATATTTAAATCAGGTGATCCAAGTTCCCGTGCTCGCGCAATTGTAGAAGCTGTAACTCATTATAATGATCCAGAAAAACTTGCCGAAATCTCCGAAAATCTAGGAGAAGCAATGGTGGGAATAGAAATAGAAATACTAGAAACAAAATTAGCAGATCGTGGTTGGTAAACTAACTAAATTTCTGATTTCGGATTTCAGATTTCTGAATCTCATTCTAGATTCTGAAATGCTACATTGAAAATCGAATCTGAAGTCAGAAATCACAAATCAGAAATGAACTATTTTCTTCCTGGAATATCGGCATTCATCCTTACAATACTTTCTGTGCTAATCGCGCTAAAGGTTTTTCCAAAGCTAGGTTTGCTCGATAAACCTGAAAAGTACGGATTAAAAAGAAAAGCAATCCCCTATCCCGGCGGAATACTTCTTTACTTGATATTTGTATTTCTAACCTTAATGTTTTTTGAGTCCACATTAAAATTAGTAGGCCTGCTTATTGGTGGAGGTATTTTAGTTTTAATAAGTTTTATAGATGACAGACACAGCCTACCGGCATGGCTAAGACTTTTTGTGCAGATACTTGTCGCAATAATAATGGTAGTGGTTGGGATTGGTGTAGAAACTATAACAAATCCGTTCGGCGGATATATTGCCCTCAATCAATTTAAATTCTTTTTGCAATTCGGCGATACGACGGTAACAATAATGGCCCTTTCAGGAATATTCACAGTTGCATGGATAGTGCTCATAGTAAATACTATGAACTGGCTAGATGGAATACCGGGGATGACGAGTGGAATAACGACAATTGGTGGACTGACGCTGTTCTTTTTAAGTATTTCGGAAACGGTTAACCAACCAGAGGTCGCAACACTCGCACTAATTGTAGCCATGATAGCTCTTGGATTCTGGATCTTTGATTTTTACCCCCCAAAGATAATAATTGGAGATTCGGGATCGATGTTTTTTGGTCTGCTTCTGGCAGTACTCGCAATTTTTTCAGGAGGAAAGATAGCAACTGCATTCCTTATCTTGGGATTCCCAATTTTGGATGCCGTTTATGTAATTATTTACAGAATCTACAAAAGGCAAGCTCCATGGAAAGGCGGTGAATGGGATAAATACAGAAAGGCAGTTCACCTCCACCATAGGATGCTTCAATTCGGCCTTTCGGAACGTCAGGTTTTAGGAGTAATTTATTTACTTTGTGCAGCATTTGGAATTTCCGCATTATTCTTGGGAACACAGGGGAAATTCTGGGCAATTGTAATAATATTCGGCCTTACTTTTATAATCAGCTTAATACTCAGAGCTAAGAGGAAGAAGTAGCAACTCAGATCTCATATCTCGGATTTAATTTAACATGTTAAATACAAAATCTAAGATTGAATCCGAGATATGAGATCATAAATCAGAAATATCTTATGTCTGCCTACAAAGTACGAAAATCAATGATGCCACTCTCCAAAAAAATTATCCTTAAGCTTTCCAAGGAAAAAGTTTTGGATGAAAAAGTTGTAAAAAAAATTCGCAACGAACTTACCAAAAAAGGTGGTGGAATTTTACCAAAAAACTTGGAACTTATAGCCGCATACAATGAACTGGTTAAATCAAAAAAATTAAATCAAATAATGATTTACTGAAATTAATTCAGAAAAGAAAAGTCCGCACCATGTCCGGAATTGCAAACATTACCGTGCTGACGAAAGATTTGGGTTGCCCAGGGGAATGTATTTATTGCCCAACGGAGAAAGGAATGCCAAAAAGCTATTTAAGTAATGAACCCGCGATGATGCGTGCGGTTTTGAATGAGTTTGACAGTTACAAGCAGGTTAAAACCAGGCTTAACGGACTCGTTGCACAGGGGCATGATGTTACAAAAATAGATATTCGAACAGCAGGCGGAACATGGGGTGCAATCCCCCTTTGGTATCAGGAAGATTTTATTAAAGGAATCTACATCGCCCTCAACGAAGGTCCAGGAAAAATCAAACGACAAACGACAAAAGACAAACGACCACTCGAAGAGTTAATCAAACAAAACGAAACCGCCAAAAGCCGATGTGTCGGACTTTGGGTAGAAACCCGCCCAGACTGGGTAAACGAAGAAGAAATCAGACGCTGGAGAAGTTACGGAGTAACAGGAGTTGAACTTGGTGTGCAATCAACTGACGATAAAGTAAACAAATTTTGTAAACGCGGACATGGAGTAAAAGAGTCAATCGCAGCAACAAAAATGTGCCGTGATGCTGGATTGAAAGTTTGTCATCACCTAATGCCCAATTTACCGACTTCATCAGTTCAAAAAGATATTAAATCAGGAAAAGAATTATTTAAAAATGAAGGGCTTAGACCGGATTATTTAAAAATCTACCCATGTATAATCACTCCATTCAGCAAATTAACCAAAATGATTGAAAAAGATCCAAGTATATATAGATCCTATTCGAATGAAGAGCTAGTTAAAATAATTACAGAGATTAAGAAGCACGTACCAGAGTATTGTAGAATCATTCGAGTAATTCGTGATATCCCCGCAGAGAGCATTGTGATTGGCTCCAAAAAATCCAACCTCCGTCAAGAAATGCAAAGGGAAGGAGTTAAATGTAGATGTGTAAGGTGTAGAGAAATTCAGGATAATCCAATTAAAGATTACAAATTACGAATTACAAAATATAAGGCAAATGAAGGTGAGGAATTATTTATTACAATCGATGAAACTAATTTAGATAAGTTAATTGGATTATGCCGTCTAAGATTTCCGAGTAATCCAAAAAAACCAATATTAAAAGAGGTTAAGGATGCTGCACTTATTCGAGAGCTTCATGTATATGGTAGGCAAGAAAGCCTAGGGAAAGGCGATATCCAATCAAAGAGTCAGCATAAAGGTTTTGGAAAAGAGCTCATGCTAGAGGCAGAGCTTCAATCTAAAAAAGCTGGTTATAAAAAAATCGCCGTCATAGCAGCGATTGGAACTCGGGAATATTACAAAAAACTGGGATACAAACTTCAGGGAACGTATATGATTAAATCACTCTGAATAT
>JAHIYT010000105.1 GCA_018814945.1 Patescibacteria group bacterium | reverse complement strand
TGGCTGATGCAGCGGGAGTAAAGCTTGGTGATGTTTATTCATTCAACGAAGGATATGACAGTCCAACTCCTTATTATGCTAGTTACGCTATGGATGCTATGGGTGGGGGAATGGAAAAACTTTCTACTTCAGTTGAAGCTGGCTCTAAAGAATACTCAATTATAGTTAATATAACTTATGAAATTGAATAGGTTAAAAATATTAAAAAGCCTGCTTCGTAACGGAGTGGGTTTTTTAGTAGAACAGCCAGATAAGAATTGCTGAAAATATTGCACCGTCTAGAAATATTCCAAATGTTAATAACCCTAGGCTTATTTCTATATCTTTGCCAAACATATGAAATTTGACTTTTCTCTTTCGGTTCCCCCAAAACGTAACAAAATAAGTGATGGCAAGTAGAGCGATGATAAAGAATACAACTAGTTTCATTTATTAAAGGATTCAGGAAACAGTTCTCAGGACTCAGATGTGTTCTGTGTGCTGGATCCTGTTTCCTTAACAAATTATTTTCTTGTGAGCCAATGGATAAGCATATTCGCAATGGCCATAAAGACACCAACATAAAGATAGAAAAGCCAATGACCAACCTCTATTGTAACCCCCTGGAATTGTAGTACATCAAGAGCGTATTTAGCGAACCACGCCAAAAATGTGTTGATTACCAAAGTGAAAAGCCCCGCTGTAATGAATACAAAGGGTAGGGTTAGGATTTTGATAATTGGTTTGATGAAGGTATTTAGAATTCCAAAGAATAATGCGGCTATTAGAAATCCTTTCAGACCTCCATTAATTACAAAGTCTCCTTTTAAGAGCTCCACAATGGCATATAGAGCAGCTCCATTTCCCAGAATGTGTAAAATAAATCTTTTTATCATGGCCTTTTGAGTCTTAAGTTGTAAGTTTTAGGTCTTAAGCTTATTCTTTATGACTTAAGACTTTGTTGATATTTTACCAATTAACGTTTGATTTTAATAGTTACTTCATCCATATCTATAAATTCATCCGGCTCAGCAATGTCATCTTCGATAGAAGTGGCTAGAGTTTCGTTCCTTATGTAATCACCAAATTTTTCAATAAGTGTTTTACTTACGTTAATCAGGGCGATGGCAATTCGATCATCAACTCTGTAGTCTGCAGATTTTCTAAGTTCCTGAATCTGACGCACAAGATCACGCGCATAACCTTCCATTTCTAGTTCTGGAGTTATTTCAATGTCTAGTGCGATCAAAATTCCAGCCTCAGTTTCTACATCTTTGCCTTCTTTTCCAAGGTAAGCAATCTCAAGTTCCTCTGGAGTAAGTTCGAAGTCGAGAACTTTAATGTTTCCACTGCCTAACCTTTCAAATTTCCCGCTTTTCGCCTCCATAATTATCTTTTGAACGTCTTTACCATATTTTGGTCCAAGAAGTTTTGCATTTGGTTTAGCGATAATTGTGGCGAGATCCTGTGGACTTTTAATAAATTCTACCTCCTTAACGTTTAGCTCTTCCTTGATAATTTCTAATTGCTCATCCAATACTTTTTTATCGTATTGGTCACCAAGTGCTACCTGTACTTTGGAAAGTGGCTGGCGAACCTTAATCTTCTTTCGGGCACGGGATGCAAGACCGAGAGACACAATCGTTTTTGCAACGAACATTTCTTCCATTAATTTTGGATCACGAGTTTTTTTGTCCGGAGTAGGATATTTTGTAAGATGAACTGACTCCTCATTTGTAAGGTTTCTATAAATTTCTTCACTCAGAAATGGCATAAAAGGAGCCACGATCTGACATAGTTTTGTTAGCACTATATAAAGTGTCTGATAGGCCATTTTTTTGTCTTCGTCGTCTTCAGATTTCCAGAATCTTCTTCTTGAACGCCTGATATACCAGTTTGTAAGACTTTCAACAAATGAATATATTGCATTACTTGCTCTTTGAAGATCATATCTTTCCATCCATTTAATTTCTGTTTCAATTAATTCATTTAAAAGTGAAATAATCCAAAGGTCTAATTTATTTGTTGAAGCCAGAGTCTGCTCTCCCGTGGCTGTACTTACAGGAAGACCGAATTTAGGATCCCATTTGTCAATTTTTGCATAAGTCACAAAGAAACTATATGCATTCCAAATTGGAAGAATAAAATTACGGACCACATCGCTCACACCTTTTTCACTAAATCTCATATCATCCGCCTTAACAACAGGGGAGTTCATCATGTAAAAGCGCATTGCATCTGCTCCGTATGTTTCCATTACATGCGTTGGGTCCGGGTAATTATTCAGGCGCTTACTCATTTTTTGACCGTCTTCTGCCAATACGATTCCATTCACAATACAGTTTTTGAAGGCTGGTTTATCGAATAATGAATTGGAAAGCACGTGAAGCGTATAAAACCATCCACGAGTCTGATCTAAGCCTTCTGCAATGTACTCGGCAGGGAAATTATTTTCGAATTTCTCCTTGTTTTCGAAAGGATAATGGATTTGAGCATATGGCATAGAGCCGGACTCAAACCAGCAGTCCAGAACTTCAGGAATTCTTTTGTAAGTTTTACCATCTTTCTTAATTTCGACAGGATCAATGATGTGTTTGTGCAGATCTGTAATCCTTTGACCACTCAGTTCTTCTAATTCTTTAATTGAACCGATAACAATTACATCAGACTCATCTTCTGTATTTCTCCAAATTGGCAGAGGTGCACCCCAATATCTGTTACGACTGATAGCCCAATCGCGGGCGCCTTCCAGCCATTTACCAAAACGTCCATCCTGAATATGATCAGGAATCCAATTAATATCTTTATTGGTTTTTAGTAATTTGTCTTTCATTTCATCAACTTTTACAAACCAAGTAGAAATTGGGCGGTAAATTAAT
>JAHIYT010000104.1 GCA_018814945.1 Patescibacteria group bacterium | reverse complement strand
AGCATATTAAATAGTTGGTCATTACCACCAATTTCTAGATCTACTTCCATATGAACTGAATCGTACCCCTGCATAAGTGGATATAAAAACTCATGAAGACCAATTGGCTTACCGGCCTCAAGACGCTTTTGATACATATCACGTTCAATCATCTGCTGAACAGTGAATTTTTGAGCAAGCTCTACAATATTTTGAAAACTGAGGTTAGAGAGCCAATCCCCGTTGTACATAATCTTCGCTTTTTTAAAATCAAGAATCTTGGAAGCTTGTTCTTTGTACGTATGAAAATTAGTTTCAATTTCTTCCGGAGTCATCGGTTTTCTCATCGCATCTTTATCGGATGTATCCCCTATTAATGCTGTAAAACTACCAACCAAAAAAATCACTTCATGACCAGCGTTTTGAAAATCACGGAGCTTACGAAGAGGCACAGCATTACCCAAACTAATTTGAGTAGAAGTTGGATCTATGCCCAAATACACACGTAATTTCTTACCGCTCTTAATTTTTTCCTGAAGTCCAGTTTTTGGGACAATACATTCTACCGATCTGGTTAACAGTTCTTTTTCGTTTAGCATTTTTTATTACAAAATTAGTTATTACAAAATTACAAGATTACGTTGAATAGGATACTACAAAAAATAATCTTGTAATAGATAATCTTGTAATTAATAAAGCTTCTCTACCTTCCCACCCCAACCTAGCTTTTGACGTAGAGTTTGGAAGTAGCTTTCTTTTGGTAATCTAATAAATTCAACTGAAGCCCCACGTTGCACATTAATAATATCTTCATTTTTCACAATCAGGCTTTGCTGACCATCAATTGTAAGATTTATTTTTTCATAATCACTTGCGACCAAAACTGTCACCTTCTTATTATCTGGAATTACAATTGGTTTTTGATTAAAACTATGAGGACAAATTGGCGTAATAATTATCGCTTTTACAGAAGGATAAACAATTGGACCACCAGCGGAAAGATTATAAGCAGTTGAACCTGTCGGAGTCGCAATAATTAATCCATCAGACCTATAATTTGCCAACTTTTTCCCATCAACTTTTGTTTTTAGAGTAATTAAACGGGAAAGTGTACCTTGAGTAATGCTTGCCTCATTAAGTGCATGAAATCTTTTAATCTTTTTTTTACCCCTTTCCAAATCAACCTGAAGCATCGTGCGTCTATCTATTGTATAGTGTCCAGCAAAAATACGACCAAGAGTTTTACCAACCTGCACCGGAGGAATTTCGGATAAAAACCCTAGATGCCCCATGTTTATTCCAAAGAATTTACAATTAATATCTTTCATCTGGCTTGTAATTCTCAAAATTGTTCCATCACCACCCATAACAAGGACCAAATCAACCTCAGTTTTACCGGGAATAAACTCTTTGTATTTTTTAATTCCCATCAATGTAGCAACACGTCCTTCCAGATAGATATCTTTCCCCTCTTTTTTTAAATACCTCACAACGCTGTGAAAAGTTTTTTCATGTTTTTCCAAATTCAGCCTACTTGCGATACCTATTCGTTTCATAATTGAAAATTAGAATTTAGGATTTGATTGAAAATTGTAAATTGTAAATTGAAAATTTAAGATTGAATCGCCTCTAGTATAAGGTTAGCCGTTCTACCCCAACTATACTTTTTCACCTGCTCATACCCTTTGTCTCTCAAATCTTTACAATATTCTTCATTATCGAGTAATTGAGTAATTCCATCTGCAATATCTACAGGATCATACGGATCAGCATAGTGAATTGCATCTACACCAAGTTCTGGAATGGATGAAACACGAGATGCAAGAACCGGCACACCATTTGCCATTGCTTCGAGTATTGGAAGGCCAAATCCTTCGTAGAAAGATGGAAATAAAAAAATCTTAGCCCCTTGCATCAACGTAGCCAAATCTTCATCTGGAATATATTCCAAGAATTTAACACGGCTGACCAACTTTAACTCTTTAACCTTCTGAAAAATCTTTTTATAATACCAACCTTTTTTACCGGCAATTACAAACCTATATCGCTGTTGATTAAACGGACTGATTAGGCTATAAGCCTCAAGAGCTCCGGTAATATTTTTACGAGGCTCAAGAGTTCCAGCCATCATAATGTAGTCAGGATCCAAATTGTAACGACGTTGAGTTTCAATAATCTTATTAGGATCAGATTTTCTTAAAAAAGTATCGCGAATACCCGCATAAACCACTGTAACTTTTTCCGACAAACGTAATTTTGGATATTTTTCCGTTAAATCCTTCTTCGTATACTGTGAAACCGTAAAAATCCATTTGGACTTTTTAACCGCACTCTTTAAAGTCAATTTTTCAATAAAAGTTGCTCGCTTTTGGTGTTTAGCAGGGCTTTTGAATGCGACCAAATCATGTATTACCAATGCTACATTCAATTTTTCCGGATTATGTAAAAAAGGAACGATGTAACTTTCTGTAGCCATGAGTACATCTACCTTATTTTTAATCATTGACCAGTAAAAGCGTAAATGCCAATAAAGCCCCTTACCCCAAACACGCATAACATGAACATTAGGTAAGTGCTTATACTTATTCTCCCAATCTTTATTGGTATATAGGTAATATTCGTTCTCACGATCGTTATTCAAAATGCTCTTCAATACATTCGCAGTCCAAATACCCTTTCCACCTCTATCCCCTTCTATACCTCTGATGTCGAAAGCGATTTTCAAATCACAAAAATTAGGCCTCATTCAATATACACTAAGAATGGGGGGATTTACAATGAAGAGTATCGCCTTCCCATCTCATTGTTTCACTCCTCCATTTATGCTAAAGTATTCGCAGTAAATCTTAAAAACAAAACTATGAGTTTACGTCGCATAAAACACGCTTTACTTCGCTTAAGCCCCGAAGAAAAGATAATTGGCTTAGGCACTCTTTTTATAATAATCGGATGCTTTATGCCATGGCATTCAATTGTAATGAGCTTTGATAATCAAAGCATTACAGAAACAGGGTTTGGAGGAGATTTGGGTGTAATTGGCTTTGTAATTTTCATTATGGCTATAATGGCATTGCTTACGTTGATTGGAGATAATCTTCACATTAAACTTCCACAATTTGGATACAGCAAAGAGCAAATTCTATTCTTCTTAATGGGGCAAAATGCATTTCTGGTACTGCTAACCATAGCTGTATATACAAAGAGATCTTTGGAATTCACCAATGCAGAACTCAGATTTGGTATCTATCTAGCTCTTATTGGAGCCTTTTTAGGAGCCTTTTCCGCATTCGCACAAGTCCAAAAGTTAAAGAAAAAAGAGGTTACAGAGTTCTTTGATCACGAAGAAGAGCCTGCTGACAGAGTAAGAGAGAAATTAAAGGTAAAGGAGGAGGTTGTAGTAGAAGAGCCGGAAGAGCTATTCGACGAACCAGAACCTGAATCTATCGTAAAAGAAGCTGATGAATATATTGTTGAAGACGATATTATTGAAGAAATTGAAGAAATACCACAAGTTGAACCTAAGGCAAAAGGACAAGGTAGCTACTTCCGAAAAGAGGCAAAGAGTGAAATGTCATACGGCGAAGAAGCTAAGGAAGATAGTGAAACTAATAAAAAAGAGGACAAAAGCGAACCCACTATTTCAATGAACTTCTACGAAGACCAGTAATATCTCAGATCTCGGATCTCGGATCTCGGATCTCGGATCTCGGATTTGAAAACTGATATCTGAAATGTTAAAAAATCACATTTTTGAATTCTGTAATCTTGTTTTTTAAATAAAAGATTGTGTAAAACTAAATTTCTATTAAACTCTACTCCCTATGACTTCGACAGACACAACAAAGGTGGAATATACAGATAAAACAGACTTGTTAAAAGTTATAAGATCAGATGTTGAGGTTAATAAAAAATTTATAGAAAACACCGGAGAACCAACCAAGATAGTTTACTACTGTGGTGATTGTAAAAAAATGATTACTCCAAAACGAGTTGGCAAAAAACTACAGTTTAGCTGTGGTGAATGCAAAGGAAACAATGTTGCGTTCGGCAGTGAGGAATCAATTGCT
>JAHIYT010000103.1 GCA_018814945.1 Patescibacteria group bacterium | reverse complement strand
GTAAAATCAGTTTTGTGTTTTTTCACGCTTGAGGGCGGCTGGGTTATTTTATTTGGGGAGGTAGGATGAATAAATTTGAGGGTGGGGATAGGGTAAGAAGTAACACAAATGACCAGTGGTCGGGAATTATGACTATCACAAGTGTAGAATTTTCAGATGTGGCATTGTGTAAACATCCTACACTTGGAATTGGTGCTTTTAAAAATTCAGCAGGACCTGCAAACTGGAATCAGCAGCAAGGATTTTACATTTATCGTTCTAACAGGATGATACAAAGTGGTGGCTGGTGTGGATTAAGAACAAATGATGAGCATACTAAACTATGCCGTATTGAACTTAGTTTTTCTCCGAAATTTGATAGTGCATTTAAAATAAATGTTGCCAAAATGACGGTTCAGTTACCTGCTCAGATAAGGGAATTAATAAATGACACAATAAGCCCTCTTATAAAATTAGCGAGGGAATATTACGACGGTAAAAAGAAATCATCATCTAAAACATTTACTCCTCAAAGTTATTCCTCTTCGTTTGGGAACGAAATAAAACCAAAAAGTTCAGCTGTTAATTTAAAGGATTCAGAATTTTCCGGATTTGGTGGTACTTCTGATGACCAAACTGATAAAAAACTATTTACACTTGATGAAATTGAAGAAAAAGCCCATGATTTAGCTACTGAAAAAGAAAAGCCCATAGTGAGTCAAATATTTCATCGATTACGTAAATCATTGTTTGGGGGATTGTAAAATGGATTATACCAAAGCACTTGGTTTGGCAAGACATTTGATATCAATTGGAATTTCTCTTAATGAAGCCGTGAATAATCCAGTTATACCTGAGGTCTTGCGTGGTCGTATTCAGCAGGCTTTGAAAGAAGAGGAAACCATAGTCCTACAGCCTGCGAGGATGGTAGTAGATGACAAAGAGCATGTTGAGTGGTTAAACCAGCAAGACAGATCAGGATGGTATTATTGGCCTACGTTACGGCAGTATCTGCTCACTACCAAGGGTTGGTCTAGTCCCTCAGTACAATCATTAGATAATGAGACGGACAGAATTTTGGGACGGCTTGCAGAACCTAACGGCACAGATTCATTTGACAAACGAGGATTGGTCTTGGGATTTGTCCAAAGCGGAAAAACATCAAATTATACAGCATTAATTGCCAAGGCTGCTGACTCTGGTTATAGATTAATTATAGTTCTTTCAGGTATTGATAATGGACTACGTCTTCAGACTCACAGAAGGTTAAAAAGAGAGTTGGTTGGTGTTTCAGCTGGAAAAGGCGTCCCATTACCTCCTATGGGTAAACAATGGTTTGAATTTACACGCGATCAACTGGATGGTGATTTCAGACCCGGTTTTGCAAATAACGCGGCACTACAAGGATCACAACCCGTACTTCTTGTAGTAAAAAAGAATGGTTTTGTACTCCGACGTTTGCTTGAATGGCTGAATACTGCCCCTAAAGAAGTGATGCAGACAATTCCATTAATGGTAATTGATGATGAAGCAGATTTAGCAAGTGTTGATACCAGAGGATCATATCAGTTAGAGGAAGAAGAACTTCCTGAGGATTATGAACCCCCATCTGTAATAAATGGGCTAATACGTAATTTATTAAGTAAGTTTTATCGTAAAGCATACATTGCCTATACTGCGACACCATTTGCCAATGTTTTAATCCCACATGATAACTATAATCTTAATTTGAGTGATGATTTGTATCCCCGTGACTTCATATTCGACTTACCAAAACCATCCTGTTATTTCGGAGCAGAAGAATTATTTGGGCGTATGGATGATATATCTGAAGAATCAATGGAGGGGATGGATGTAATCAGACATATCTCCGATGAAGATTTAGTTGCGTTACAGGAATGCAGATTACCTTTAGTGATGGAGAAAGCCATATTAAGCTTTGTTTTGGCCGGAGCAGCACGGAAACAACGAAGTTCAGAAGACTTTCCGGCGACTATGCTTGTGCATATAAGTTTTCGTATTTATGACCAGTTGCAGATTCATAATGTTGTAGAAAAAAAAATTTACAGAATTGAGAGACGAATGGCGTTACGACAGGAATAATGGAATTCTTGAAAGATTACAGAAATTATGGGAAGAAGATTTTCAGCCTGTAACTGAACAATTATATCCTAGTAAAGTAGTCAACTTTGCAGAGCTTGAACCCCATATTAGTTCATTTTTTGAATCTATACAAATAAGAACTATTAATAGTGTTAGTGGAGAAGTACTGGATTATCAAACAGAACCTACTCTTAAAGCTATTGCTATAGGAGGCAACAAACTTTCTAGGGGCCTGACATTAGAAGGATTACTGATAAGTGTTTTTGTAAGGAGAACGGTTATGTATGATACTTTAATGCAAATGGGACGCTGGTTCGGTTTCCGGGCAGGACATGATGATTTAACAAGAATCTTTACGACAGCAGAACTCACTGATTGGTTTAGGGATTTAGCTTTGGTAGAATACAAATTACGTAATGATATCCAAATATTTGAAGAACAATCCCTGACACCACTAGAGGTAGGTATGCGTATTAAAACCCACCCACAAATGCAGGTCACCAGTAGGTTAAAACGAAGATATGCTTCTGAAACTACTATTGCACAGAGTTATAGTGGACAGGTAGAACAAACTTTTAGATTCCCACTTACCAGACTCAGCGACTTAGCATACCAAACAGAAAAAAATTTTACTTTGGTGAAAGAATTCTTGTCTAATCTGGGAGAACCAGAGATCTCCAAAAAAGGGCCACAGTGGTCAGAAATTCCAGCCGAGAAAGTTATGGAATTTCTGAATAATTATGTGATTGACAAGAGCGTGCGTAATATTTCATTACCTTTAATATCTTCTTACATTGAAAAACAAGTATCAAAAGGAGAACTAATAAAATGGACTGTTGCAGTTTGTGGGCGTGAATCTCTGGATCCGAAACTTGGTGAGGTTGATTGGGGTTTAAACACAAAGATTAAACAAATTAGTCGTACAAGACTCCGCGATTCAGAATCATTAGGTGTGATAACAAGCCCGGGTGATGAGGCAATTGGATTATCAGAAGAAAAAAGAAAAGAAGTAAAAGAAATTACAGAAAAAGAAAAAATTGCAGAAAACAAAGCTGCCAGAAAAGTCAGATCTTCAACAGAGGGATTACTTTTACTTTACCCAATTAGTAGATATTCTGAACCTGCTAAGGGTAAACGTGTTATACGGCATCCTCTTTACGATGATTCCAGCAGTCCTCTTGCAAGGGATTTAATTGGTATGGCTATTTCCTTTCCACATTCAAATCACCCACAGCCAGTCGAAGCTTACTTAGAAGGAACAGTCTCCTGGAGGCCTGTTGAATGACTTTTAATGATGAATCTTGGAAAAAATTAGAATCTAAACTTCCTGCTGGCGAGCGTATTAGTGCTTGTTTGATTTTCCCCGAATTATCAAGAAGATTATATGCGGGTCTGGATTCCAGTAAACAACGCCATTTACTTATCCCTTTAAGCGAAAATGAAGAAGAGTATAATGATTCAAAAAGTAGAGGATTAACTATTACTACAAGAGATTTGGTTGTCCTAGGTTTTGAAGTAAAGAGATATATTGATATTACCTGTCATGAAGATTCGGGATATATTGTTTTTGATATAATCGGAAAAGAAATTGCAGAGAAGCTGGATAGTGGCAAGTCCAAGGAAGTTATAGC
>JAHIYT010000013.1 GCA_018814945.1 Patescibacteria group bacterium | reverse complement strand
GATCTTAGCAATAAGTGGAGCTATTGAAATCTGCTTAAGCCCCTTAAATTTCTTTTCTTTAGCAATAGGCATAGTGTCGGTTACAACAACCTCCTTAAATCCAGCCTTAGCCAACCTTGCAGGTGCTGGACCAGAGAAAATCGGGTGAGTTACGGCAATATAAATATCTTTTTTAGCCCCCTCCTTAATCAGTGCAGCATGAGCCGCTGCAACACTGCCAGCGGTATCAATCATATCGTCATAAATTATGCAGGTCTTACCTTTTACATCACCAACAACATGAGTTGTAACTGCTTTATTATGTTTAGGTCTCACTTTATGTAAAATTGCAATTGGAGCACCTAAATCGTCAGCAAACTTTTTAGCATTTTTTGCACCACCGGCATCAGGAGAAACAACTATAATATCTTTTAAATTTTTGTCCTTAAAATACTTCGCAAACAACCTGTGGACACTAATGTTATCAACCGGAACGTCAAAAAATGCTTGTGCTTGATCCGCATGTAATTCAAAAGCGACTACATTATCTGCTCCAGCAGTAACTAATAAATCCGCCATTACTTTTGCACTGATCGGTTCCCTTGGAACATGTACCTTGTCCTGTCTCGCATAACCAAAATGTGGAATGATCACATGAATTTTAGTAGCAAAAGAAAGCTTGGCTGCATTAATCATTAAAAAGAGTTCCATAAAATCTTCATTCACCAACTGATCTCTGCAAGTTTGTATTAAAAATACTTCCTGTCCTCTAATAGTTTGTTCAAGAGCTACATATTTTTCACCACAAGAAAAAGTCGAAAGCTTAATTGCTCCAAGCTTTTGTTTAGTTACTTTAGCGACTTCTTTTGCTAGTTCCGGGTGAGAAGATCCAGCAAAAAGTGTAAATTTTGATTGAGTCATATTTGCATGTTATGTTCAGAGAACATACTATCAGTTTTTTCTGTAATTTGAAAATCTGAAAACCTGAAAACTTCGTATCTAACATTCAGTTTTCAGATTTTCAGATTAATTACCCTAACAAAATGAAGGTCATACACATTCTTCATAGAAGCAAGTATGATTTTCAGGATTTCATATTCCCAAAAAATATTCATGAATTTTTGGATTTTCAGTCAGTTCCGGATGAAAACTCCCCACCAAAATATTATTTTGTTGTATCAAAACAGGCACATTATCGTGTTTAGATAACACTTTCACGCCATTTCCAATTTTCTTAACTTTTGGGGCTCTAATAAATATTCCATGAAATGGGAATTGGACATTGGATCCGCCACGGCGGAGACATTGGACATTAAGCTCTGCTTCAAAACTATCCAACTGACTACCATAAGCATTTCTATCAACTTCAATATCAATAAGGCTCATTTGAGAAAGCAATATCATTCCCGCACATGTTCCAAAAATTGGGAGTCCGGACTCCACTTGCTCGACAAGCCACGCATCTAATCCGGTCTTTTTTAAAAGTTTGGTCATTGTTGTACTTTCTCCACCTGGCAGAATTACAGCGTCAATTTTTTTGCTTACAACATCAGATAAGTCACGTATCAAAATGACGTTGATACCTAAGTCTTCCAACATTCTTTTGTGCTCAATAAAAGCGCCTTGAATAGCGAACACCCCGACGATTTTATTTTGTTGTGACATATTATTTTCAACATACACCCATATGTCATTTCGAGGGAAGTGTAACGACGAGAAATCTACGATATATCAGTTACAAGTAACTCGTAGACTCCTCGGGCAAGCTCGGAGTGACATATAGTAAATTAGTTACTTTTCATCGCTGTGTGATTCGTAATAATCTACGCTTGGCCCACTCAAAATAATTTGAGTAAGAACACCACCATTCACAAAAATAATTTTCTTAGATCTGGCTGGGTGAGCAATGGGAGTCCAAGAGTCTTTCTCAGCAACAACATGACAATTTTCACCCTCTAAGTCACAAATACGAATATCATTTTCTGTGGTAATCAGTAAATTATATTCATTATAAAAATACTGAGCAGATTGAATTGGCTCGGAATATCTGGTTACAAACATTTTTTCCTTACCGCTCTCAACCCATATTTCATTCCCATGAATAACCAAATCATTTTTGATC
>JAHIYT010000102.1 GCA_018814945.1 Patescibacteria group bacterium | reverse complement strand
CGTCTTTAACATTTTTGTTGCACCATTTGCATAATCCTTAACAAAAATTTTCCACTTTTTATCTCCGTTAACAGTTTTTCCGACCAAAAAATCTATGTCTTCCTCTGCCTTAGGCTTTCCCCAAGTCCAACAGCCCTCAAAACCATCATCCCAGTTTGGGAGTACTTTGATTGAATTTTTGGTTTCATCTAATCCTACGCTTCCATTTTGTGGATCGACAAATAATGGATAATACAAATTTTTCCTATTATGCTTCCCAAATTCACGGTGTGTATTCCTTAACTCAAGAGCTCGGTATTTTCCAGTAGCATCTTCTTCTGTGTATTCACTTTCAATTTGCTCTTTTTCCTTACTAATTGTAAAAGCCCCCTTTGGCAATGGCTGTTTTGAATACACTAAAACAAACTCATGGTTAGTTGCAAAATGTTTATCTTGAGCCCTTCCTTTTGGATTACATAGTAAAGTAATCTGTGCTAAAAAATTTTCTTCTCCAAAAACCTCATCCAAAATTACTCGTAAATTTTTTATTTCATTATCATCAATGCTCACAAAAATCACTCCATCTTGACTCAAAAGATTGCGTGCTAAAAATAAACGTGGATACATCATATTCATCCAATCGGAATGGTAGTGACCTCTGTCTTTGGTGTTTTTATGCAACCCATCTACTCGCAGATTTCCATTGTCATCTTTTATCCCCACTTCTTGTTCATATTCTGCCTTATTCTGCTTAAAATCGTCATTGTAAATAAAATCATTTCCCGTGTTATAAGGCGGATCAATGTAGATCATTTTTATCTTTCCGTAGTACGATTTCTGCAAAATTTTGAGAACCCCAAGATTGTTGCCTTCAATAAAGAGGTTCTCGGTTTCGTCAAAATCTACCGACTCATCCCGCACTGGTTTTAATGTTGCTGTAGTTGACTCTTGAATAACCCGAAAGCAATTACTTTTGCCGGCCCATGTCATGCCGTATCGCTCATTATCCAAATTCACTTCTTCGCCAAGAGACTGCTTAAGCCTTTGGCAGTCGATTTTACCTTCTGCAAAAATTTCAGGTAACTTTGATTTCAGAAGTGCCAAGAGTTCTTCTTGTGGATTTAATGATTTACCGTCCATTTTAGTATTTTTCATAGATTTAATGCTTAATTAACAGATAGCTTGTTTAACAGTCTGTTTTTTTGAATTGCGATAATGGCCGCAGGGCGACTAACCCGGTATCTTTTTACGATATCTTCAATGGTTTTGTCTTTGTTTTTTACAAATGCCCTTAGGTCTTTGGCTGGAATGAGCAACTGACCAGCAAATTCATCAGCTTCTTTTTCTTGCGATTTGCCTGAGAACTGACTACTACTGCCATCGAAAGTGATGTGTTCAAGTGCAATATGACCAATTTCATGTGCAACTGTAAATCTTTGTCTCACTTCTGACATGCCCTTCTTGTATAAAATCATGCAAAACCCCTGCTTATCCATTCGTGTGACTCCGCTAGCTTCTAAATCAGCTTCACTTACGTTTGCTCCAAGAGCTGAGACAATGTCATTAAGAATTACAGGCACTTTTTTTTGAGCCTGATTTTCCCAAATTTCCTCAGCCCTTGCTTTTGCCAAGCCGTATCGAGGTTCGGCGATATCAGTTTCAGTCCTCATTTTTGCTTTTGTTCTTAATAAAATTGTAATACTCCTCAACCTTTTCACGGTCTTTCTTGCTCAGCTCTTTATCAGCTCGTAGAGCTTGCATAACTTCTTGAGTTTCATTTTTTTTGTCATCACCCATAAGGTAGGACACCGAAACACCAAGCTGACGAGCAATTAACATCAAATCCATAGCACTGATGTTTCTTTCACCACCTTCGATAAACGCAATGTAAGCGGCTGACGCTTTATTTACACTTTTGGCAAGTTCTGATTGTGAAAGACCGAGCTTTTCTCGCTTTTCACGTATTCGTTTGCCTAGTTGTATTTTTGAGTCCTCGTCCATAGAGATATTTTAGAGGTTATTACTTGTCGGCATTGTAACTGTGAGTTAAATAATAGTCAACTATTCTGTAAAAATTATACTTGCCAAAGTTTAACGGAGCGTGTAAGCTGGCATTAGCCTTTAGTTATTAACTTCATCGTATGAATTTAAAAATCTGCACCTGAAAAAGACACGTAACCAGCTATGATAACGTGTCTTTCCTACGAATTTCTGTCTTATCAACATAATAAGCATAGTAGGTTCTCCATGTCTTAGCAAGACCTTAATATTTTAATTGATTTAATTATGGCTAATCAGCACATAGTACAGCGACCGGAAGGATGGGCTGTCCGGGGTGAGGGCAACAAGCGCGATACCTCAGTTCACGAAACCCAGCAGGAAGCCTTCGAAACTGCACGGCAAATTGCCATCAACCAAGGTGGTGATACAATCACTCATGGTAGAGATGGTAAGATCCGTGACAGGAACACTTACGGCAAACCAGACCATTTCCCACCAAAAGGGTAATCGTACTTAATACCGGACGGGGAAGTGAAATACCTTCCCTTGTTCGGTTTTTCTTTAAAATTCCCCTGTCAAAAAGAGTTGTTCCGCCTATCGGCGGAACTCCATATCTTCCCCTCATCAAAAAAGCGTTTCCGTAGCGTAGCGGAAGAAACACCATATTTCCCCTTATAAATAAAAGAAAAAGAAATTTGAAAATTTTTTAAAACAATTGGGCGTTAGCCCGAAAAAGAAAAGGAATATTTCAGCTAACGTTTGGCGTATATCCGATGAATCATGCTGGTATAATGTTTGAACCGGCGTGATATGTCGGATATACGCCTGATATGCGCTGTGGTCTTTGAATTTTCCTATTTTAACAGGGGGATTTTCTTTTTATTCTAGGATTTCATCTCCTATTTTGCCTATGGCATATTCTACGGTGGCTTCTGCGAGGATTTCAACTGTATCGAAAATCTTTATGTTTACATCTTCTTGTTTGAGCAAGATGGGGAGGTCCGTACATGCGAGTACAATAGCTTCAGCTCCTTTTTCTTGGAGTGCTTGGATGATCCTTTTCAATTCAGTTTTATCTTCATCCAGTTTTTTCCCGGCAAGAATGTTCATGATTATCGATGTTACCTTCTCTTGTTCATCTGGGAAGATCAAATCGATACCATTACGCTCAAAATCTTTATCGTAGCTCTTCTGTGTAATGGTTGTATCGGTTGCGAGGAAGCCGACTTTTTTGTATCCCTCAGATTTGATCTTTTTCGCTGTCGCTAAGAATATGCAGATGAAAGGAGTCGAGATTGATTTTGCCATGTCGGGATAGAAGTAATGTACCGTGTTACATGGCATCACAAGCACATCAACTCCTATGGAATCGACTTTCTTTGCTCCTTGTACGAGCATTTCCAATGTTTTTTGCTCATTCTTGAGTCCTTCCACGACATCAGGAATGGGGAGATTGTAGATAAAGATCTCAGGATAATCCTCGTCATATTGGGCACCGTATTGTTCTTGGCATTGTTTGATTAGAGCATGGTAGAAGATTGCAGTTGATTCTGGTCCCATGCCTCCTAGAATGCCGATAATTTTTTTCTTCATACTTGAGGTTAACGTAATGCCAGTTTAGACCAGTCTTAGAAAAAAGAAAATCCCCCAAATAGGAAAAGTAAAATTCAAAGACTATGGCGCATATCTAGTTTCTATCAGCACTTAATTGCCGATATCTATCTGATTTGGAATATTATCAGAACTATTTAATATTAGAAACTAGTTATAAAATTAGCAACAACAATAACAACATTCCCCCCACCATTCCATGCACCACAACTCCATCACATGTGTTTTTTCTGTTTTGTGCAATGTGTGGTATCAGCATTAAAGGAAGTAAAATAAGGACCAACTGCCAACCGATCACCAGATAATAAGCCAGCCACAACACTCCATTAACCAGCCACGTCTTGTTTTTAAAAACTAGCTGTTGTTTTGGCAGCAAATACCCTCTCCACAAATACTCCTCACCAAAAATATTAAATATGAGCATGGGGATTATTTTTACAAACATCCACGAGTCAGATATCGTCAACACATTTCTAAACCCAAAATTCTCAACATACCTATATTCAATCGCATATATTGAGATCATAAATACAGCTATGATGACTGAATAACCAATCATTAATTTCCAATCTATACCCCTAAACCACTTTAATCTAAATCGTTTTTTTAATTGGGCTAAATTTAACCCGTTACCTTCCAGTCTAAATGCCAGAATTGCTGTGATGAATAGGATTAGTGAAAAAAGCCCCCAAGCATAAACTAAATCCACCTCTCTCGACAAAAAATAAAAGATTACTCCGAATACACTAAAAAACATCAAGGATTTTATGAGTCCTGCCGGTTTCAATTTATCTATATCCATTTTTGTTAATCAGTTACTTTTTTTTGGCGAGCAATTTAACCACATAATATCCAGAAAAAATCGCAAAGAACACATTTAGCCAAAAGAAAATCCAACTGGCTTCCATATAACTAAATGTTGCAATCAAAACACTACCTATCATCAGTGATGCACTTCTTTTTAGGCTGCCCATCTGAAGAGCGTAACCTAGGCCAATGCCTACAAGTCCCAAAATAAAGATAATAGTTGTGTAACCCTCAAATAATGCCAATGACCAGGCAACAAATCCGACACCACCAAGTGTCATAACTACCAAATCAACCTTATCACTGGTATTTAGCATCATCATAATGCTGGCAATAATTACAAACCCTTGAAGAAACAAGAAAAAGATAGGTCCATTATTCAAATATCCGAGTAATGCATAAGCAAACATAAATGCAGCACCAATAGCCAGGAGCCAATTCTTCCTAGATTTCATAGGATGCACTAAATCTTTCCCCTCCGGCCAAGCAGCACCTGTTACAAGTATCAAAGAACCAATTAGGCCGATAATAAATATATAATCAATCATAATTTATACTAAAACCGCCCCGAAGTTATCAGGGCGGCTCCAAGTTAATAATAAAACTATTAGTACAGCCCCATTCCTTCAAAGCCACTCAAATCTACGCCTTCGAAACCACCCCCTGGCATTCCAGCACCTGTTCCAAAAGCTGATGGATCAAGTGTTCCAAGAACTGCGAACATAGTACCCATAATTCCTGCATAAAGAGCAAAGAACATACCAATGTAAACAATAATACAACTAAATACTACAGTAATTAAATCAGTACCAAATAGATCCATTGCAGTTCTAACTTTGATTACTTTTCCAAGAACAACTGCTGCGAACATAACTAGTCCTGCAAGAACAGAAACAATTACAGTTAATACTACATTGTATCCAGAAAGCAGGTTAAGTAGAGATGCAATAAAACCACCAACGGCCATAGCAAAAAATCCATAGCTCATAGCAGTAAGTGCTTCGTAGTAACCACCTTTTTTAGTTAGTAGAACCAAAGCAAGTTTTACAAAAAACGCCATTACAAGAGTTGATATAAAAAAGAAAGCAACAACTCCCAGTGCAGGAAGCAAAAATGCGGCATCTTTGGCAACGAGCGTAGCAGCTAAGCCTGCTAAAACAGATGCAACAAGAAGAACTAACATAGTCTTACCCATGTTCTTTTTGGTTTTTGCAGCGCTTATGGCTTTATGTGTATCTAAAATAATATTAAGCATATTTGTTTGTGTTAAAAAATAAGCATTTAACTCATTCTACCACAAACATGCTTAACTTATAAAAGATTCAAATATACTTCTAAAATTTCACGGCCCCAAAACATGGCAACATACGTTCCAATTAACAAAAATGGAGCAAATGGTATTTGACTTTTTCTGCTAATTTTCCCAAAAACCAATCCAAACAAACTAAATATCGCCCCAATAAAATAACCAATAAATAAACTAATTAACACAATTGGCCAACCCAATAATGCACCCATCAAAGCTCCAATTCTAATATCTCCTCCTCCTAACCATTGCCCCTTAGATATAAAAAATAATGCTCCAAAAAATAAAACAGGTACTCCAACAGCAAGCAATAAGTTCGTAATTGTAAATACTCCGCTAACAGCTAAAAATACAAAACTTAT
>JAHIYT010000101.1 GCA_018814945.1 Patescibacteria group bacterium | reverse complement strand
TTTCTTTATATGATTTCTTTTCTTCCCTTTAGGCCCCAATAGGGGCCCTCTTACCCCTGATATGTTGGGGAATGCATGCGCGCAAAAAAAACCGTCCGTCTGGCAAAGACAAAAGAAAAAACTTACTACCCCTCTAGCTCAACATCTTCTTCGCTGCTATCCCCTTCCACAGGCTCAGTAATAACCTTCTTTGCCTCAGGTACTTTAACGGAGAGTGTCTGCCCAAAGAAATATTCCCACCACTGCTTAGCATTACTCAAAGAAAGCACAGAAGATGGTGCCATAGTATCCAACATTAACGGAGCAGGGCCAATTTCAACAACCTGTTGCTCATCTGGAATAATAATTAATTTTTCACCCGGATTTAATAATCCAAAACTCTCCTTTGCACTACGATCCTTATATTCAGCAGATGCAAAATATTTAACATCTTCCGGCTTTTGATGTGCCATATCGGCAAGATTATCAATTTCTGCCGTAAAATTTTGAATTTCAGACTCAAGTTTATAATTCTGGTAAATAGAAGTCGCCAAAGAAAAGAACATATAAAAGAAGAAGAAGAATCCTCCAAGTACTATGAGCTGAAATGTAAATGACTTTGTCTTTGGCACCTCTTAATTACAAGATTAGTTATTACAAGATTACAAAATTATTTTGTATTATAATGGCGTTACATATACTATATTAATCTTGTAATTTTGTAATCTTGTAATTTTGTAATAAGAAATGTTAGACAGCTTCAGACACATTCACTTCATCGGTATTGGCGGGAGCGGAATAAGCTCAATAGCATACCTTGCTACTGCTCATAGAATTAAGGTAACTGGATCAGATGTTGCTGAATCTCCAATTACAGAAGGATTAAAGAAAGAGGGGATAGATGTTGTAATTGGGCACAAAAAGGAGAATTTAAGTGATCTTGTGGAACTTGTTGTTTACACAGAGGCAATCGATCAAGGAAAAAATCCAGAGTTTTTGGAAGCAAAAAAACGTCATATTCCAATGCTTAGTTATTTTGAAGCAATTGGTGAAATTTCAAAGAATAAAAAGACTATTGCAGTTATTGGAACTCATGGAAAAACAACCATAACAGCAATGCTCGGACAAGCTTTAAGTGCTGCAAAACTTGATCCAACTGTAATTTTGGGAGCTCAGGTGTCAGCATTTAATAATAAAAATATTAGAATAGGACACAGTGAATGGTTTGTTGTAGAAGGATGTGAGTATAGAAAATCTTTTATGAGTCTGAAACCATTTGGAGCAGTGCTTATGAGCTGTGAAGCAGAACATTTGGATTACTACAAAAACGAAGAAAACTATGTAAATGCTTTTATTGAATTCGTCAAAAAGATTCCAAAAGATGGCTTTTTGGTATTTAACGAAGACAATTCTAATTCTGTGAAAGTGAGTGATTACTGTGCGGGGCAACGTATTCCGGTTGATTCAAAGTTAATTAAATCACTGAATATTAAGCCAAATGTACCAGGCGACTTTAATAAAGATAATGCTGTTTTTGCATTTGTAACGGCCGAGATAATGGGTGCTGACGAAGGTTTGATAAAAAAGGAATTGGAAAATTTCAAAGGCGCATCACGCAGGTTGGAAATAATTGGTGAAGTAGGTGGGGTAACAGTAATTAGCGATTACGCACATCATCCAACGGAGATACAAGCAACCCTAAAAGCATTAAGAAAGGAATATGAGGGCAGAAGAATTATTTGTGTTTATCAGCCTCATCAGTATGCAAGAACCTTGAGTATTATGAATGATTTACCAGATTCTTTTGGTGATGTGGATATTTTAATCATACCTAATATATACGCAGCGAGAGACAACGAAGAGGATAAAAAGAAAATAAATGCAGAAAAACTAATCAAAATGATTTCCAAAAAACATCCGAATGCAATCTGGGGGGAGGATTTTGCAACAACATTGGATATGCTTAAAAAAGCGGTGCAAAAAGGTGACCTACTACTAATTATGGGGGCAGGAGATGTATTTGAAGTCGGAGATCAGTTTATTATTGATAGGCTGAAAACACTATAATCATCCACCATCCAACAATCTGAAAGCGCGACTGCCTACCTGCTTTCACAATCTGAAAGCGCGATATCATTATCGCGCCCGCTTTGACATTTCGCCAAAGCGAAAAAGACAAAAAAGACCCTTGAAATACTTGACACCATATTTTATTTATTGTATAATGTTACATTAACTTAGGAAAACTTTACAAAAAATAATTTTATTATACAATATAAACTTCCTTATATAAAACGATATGGAATCAAATACTACAGATCAGATCCTAAATCTAATAGATAAGAGTCAGGAAATACTATTACTCACTCATGCCAAAGCGGACTGTGATGGCCTAGGAGCAATACTTTCTGCCTATCTAGTATTAAACAATTTGGGTAAAAACGTTACCGCGGTAACCAACGATCCAACACCGGAAAATCTGGCATTTTTGCCTTCTATTAATATAGTGCAGAATTCATTGGCATCATCTAGAGATTTTATTATTAAATTAGATGTATCACGCACTCCGCTCAGTAAAATTAA
>JAHIYT010000100.1 GCA_018814945.1 Patescibacteria group bacterium | reverse complement strand
ATCAACATTTTTCATAATTTTAAATATTACTAAATAAGTAAAATAAAATATATCACCAATAGAAAAAGAAGCTAGAAAAATCTCTAGCTCTTATTAAAATATATATTCTAAATTAATCAGTTTCTGCAAAACGTGATACATCCGCCTGTGCGATTATGCCCTGTTCAGCAAGTTGATAAGCGTATGTATCCATTGTTATCATTCCTTCTTTTGCTCCCGATTGCATTGCGGTTCTCAGCTGATTGATATTACCGTGTTTTAGTATATTTCTGATTCCTGTATCATTAATCAAAAGTTCATAGACAGCAACACGACCGGATTGATCGGTGCGGTTTACAAGATCTTGAGCCAAAATACATGTCAGACCATCAGCGATTCTATCCTGAGCTTGTTTTTGTTGACTCTGGGGATACATAGAAACCATACGTTCAAGAGTTTGTCTTGCATCCTTGGTAGACATCGAAGCAATAACCAAATGACCCGTTTCTACAACCGTAAGAACATGATCAAGTGTTTCTAAATCATTAATTTCACTGATCATAATAAGATTTGGATCTTCACGCATTGCAGAATTAAGTGCATTCGCCATTGTTAACGTGTCTTTACCAAGCTCCCTTTGAGAAAAAAATGATTTCTTATCTTCAAACACATGTTCAATCGGATTTTCTATAGTAATAATATGATCTATAAAATTATCGTTCACATATCCAAGCATTGCCTGAACACTAGTAGACTTACCTGACCCTGCAGCACCTGTAACTAAAATTAACCCTTCTCGCACATCAAGAAACTTCTTCACCTCTTCAGGTATACCAAGCTCATCCATTGTGGGAATATGTTTTGAAATCATACGCATAACAGCAGAAAGCCTACCGCGTTGATAAAAAACATTTACACGAAAATTTACACCACTAGAACTTGTATAAGAAAAATCTATCTCACGAACTCTTTCAAGTCTCTTCTGTTCATCTTCACTATGAAGCATTGAATAAATCATTGCATCTGCATCTTCCTTAGAAAGGGCATCAATGTTCTCGATGAAGATAATTTTACCTTCTACCCTAAGAGCGATTCTACTGCCTTCACCAAAGTGAATATCAGAAGCTTCCTTTTCAATACAAAGATTAACTAATTGATCTAAAGAAATTTTAGATTGAGACTCCTGAGTTGCAGTAGCTTGTTCTGTTTGAGTGTTTACTGGTATTTCGTTTTCCATGTTTGAAATATTATTATCTATATATTATAACAAATTTAAGCGCAAAAGGCAATGCCTTTGCGACGAAATAACGTGGTGACGTAATGACTTAAAATCTATATAATCGTCATGACGTCATATCGTCACTACGTCATAACGTTATTAGAAAAATGACAGCAAAAGAGCTCAGACAAAAATATCTCGAATTTTTCAAAGAAAAAGGTCATACCGTCATTCCTTCGGCTCCGCTTTTACCGGAAAATGACCCAACCGTACTTTTTACAACCGCTGGAATGCACCCACTTGTTCCATATCTTCTTGGTGAAGGGCATCCAGGTGGAAAAAAGCTAGCAAATGCGCAAAAGTGTATAAGGACTGGTGATATCGATGAAGTTGGTGATGATAGTCACCTCACCTTTTTTGAAATGATGGGAAACTGGAGCTTGGGTGATTATTTTAAAAAAGAAGCTATTGAAATGAGTTTTGAGTTTCTGACCGGCAAAAAATGGTTAAATATACCGGTTGATATGCTAGCTGTTACCGTATTTGAAGGTGATAAAGATGCCCCAAAAGACGAAGAGTCTGCTGAAATATGGAAGTCCCTTGGTATTCCCGAAAACCGCATAGCTTATTTAGGAAAGAAGGATAACTGGTGGGGGCCAGCAGGGATTACCGGCCCATGCGGACCGGACACCGAAATGTTTTATTGGGTAGGAAATGGTGAACCTCATGGTAACCCAAAAGAAAATGAAAATGACTGGATGGAAATATGGAATGATGTGTTTATGCAATACAACAAAAGTGAGGATGCTTCATTTACCCCTCTAAAACAAACTAATGTTGATACCGGACTTGGACTTGAACGTGTAACAACTGTATTACAAGGAAAAAAGAACGTATTTGAAACTGAGCTATTCCAGCCAATCATTGAAAAAATCGGAGCATTAACAAACATTTCTTATTCAGACAATCCCACTTCTTATCGCATTATTGCAGACCATATTCGCTCCGCAGTATT
>JAHIYT010000099.1 GCA_018814945.1 Patescibacteria group bacterium | reverse complement strand
GGTAGAAGTTTCTCCATCAATACGTGCTTTTGACGATATGTTAACTCGTAGAAAGAAGGCTGTGGGTAAAACCAGAAAATCTGTTCATGCAAATACACTTAAAAGACACGTGCCTCGCTATGAAGCACTTAGAAAGCCAGTTGATGTGCATGAGATAGTATTGGTTTTTGAGGGTGGTCATTCTGATGTTACCCCAGAGAATTTCTTGTTTTCTAAAGATGCTAAAACTTTTGAGGCTGAAACTAGAAATCAAATCATGGGTATTGATGTAGTGCCATATTTAGGTATGAGAGAAGAAGGACGTACATTAGTTGTTGCACGAAAGGTGGGGGATGGGCCATGGTTAACTAATGAAGTTCAGCCTGTTGCTGGCCGTGGTAGAACTGATTATATGAACTTTTTAGGTATTGATGATGCTTTTATAGAAAGGGAGTGGAAATAGTCTTGGAATATTGATATTGAACACAAAATTTGTTCAGTAATTAGTAAAAATTCAATTGCTTGATCGCCTTATTTAGAGCCATTAAGTTTTTTACTGTATACATATATTGTCCAACATAAAGGGGGTTTGTCGATAGTATTTCATTAGTTATACAGAGTTTTTTTTGAGCTGTCTATAACACCTAATTGCGCAAAAAGTATTCCAGCTGTTAGGGTGGAATCCTCATCGATCTTTTATATTTTAAATTTTTTGATTATGCCTACTCCAAGTTCTGAGTACAAGGCGTATGTTGCGCCTCTGTCAGAAGATTTAAAACAAAAACCAAAAACTGAAATTTTAATAGATGAGGGGCGTCCTGCTGTACGTGGGACATTGGAGAATGATATCGCTGGTCTACCTTTTTTTGCTAGTCTGGATGATGACGAGCCAAGCGAGGGAACTCTTGATCCTTTGGGTGTAGAGAGAGCTGATACTGGCGCTGATGCTTTTATGGGTGACCCAGAAGTACGTGCCACTGTACTTTTACAAAGCCTAAGGCACTATAAGCCATCACATGTTATGACTTCTCCACATGGAAGATGTATTGAACTAGATGAAGGTGAGTCTGATACGAATTGGGATAGTAAAATACATACCTTGTTAATGAGCTTGGATTCTGGCTCAGAACTTGAATTTTTTGATGCAGATAGCGGAAAATGGCACTTGGTTGATGTAAAAAGCGGGCAAGTGACTCCAATATTAAATACTGATGAAGCTTGGGAAGCTTATTTTGATTATGCTTTAAGCCAATCTCCTTTAAACTAGGGAATATTCCTATTGACATATTAGCTTCTACTATGTAGAATAGCATAGCTATTTTAATAGAATTTTAACTATAAAGTATGTCCTTAGCAGGTGCACCAAGTATGGATGATGGCTCGAATGAAGCTGAACAGCAGTTCGATTTTAGTGAATATACAGTTATGGTTGATCAGTTGCCAATTGCTAATGAAGAAAAAAAGGCTAGGGCAAAAAAAATATTGCTTGGCTTATCCCAAGAAGATGCCGCGATACTGATGAGCTGTAAGATGCAAACTGATATTACAATGGCTCGTTTTTCTTCTTCTGTAGCTCAATTACTTGATGACGTCACCAAGCCTGAATCAAGAGAACTTCTGCAGGCTATGTCTTTTTTTATTGCGAAAAGGGCTACTTCAAGGCTGAAGGATAGGCAAACTCTTGGTGAAGGCGTTCGAACTGAGGCAGGTCAAGCTCTGGCAGATGGGCGTCCTCTTGAAGTTGTAACTCCAAAACCTGTATTTGCTGTTGCATTTAGTATTGTTAATGGTAATCAGATTTCTGCTGACCCTCGTAAGATTGATGAGCAGTTACTTCCAAGATGGAAACAGGAAGCAAGATTTAGTCCTGCGTATGCAGTTCTAACAGGTGAGAAAGAGGGTGCGCAGTGGAAAGTCCATGTTAATCCTGCACACAGAAAAGCCGCTTGGTTATATCAAGTTTTAACTCCTGAGGCAGTTGCCGATTATTGTAAGCAAATTGCTCCTGAAGATTGGAGATAAAAATTATTTTTCATTTATCATTTTGTATTTCGGATTTATAATCGGGCGTAGATAGTCCTGCTAAGCGGGATCGCTACTACCATGAAAATAAAAGAAGCTCTACAATCCGGATATGAAAAGCTAGTTCTGAATTCTGACTCCTCTCGATTGGATGCGGAGCTTATTTTATCGCATGTACTTGATAGGCCAGCGACTTTTCTGCTTGCCCACGATGATGCGGAAATGAGCTTTTTTACACTGTGGAAATATTTAAGATTAATTGAAAAAAGAAGAAAGGGGATTCCTGTCTCTTATTTAACAGGTCATAGAGAATTTTACGGTCTTGATTTTGAGATAAATGAGCATGTTCTTGTTCCTCGTCCCGATACAGAGATTCTCGTCGATTGTGTTGTTGAGTATCTCAACAATGACCAATGTCCAATGTCCAATGTCCAATTGTTGGACGTAGGAACTGGCTCGGCCTGCATACCAATCTCAATTCTCAAAAATGTATCCAAAATCAATGCAATTGCTACCGAAATCTCACGACCTGCAATAAAAATTGCGCAGGAGAATGTAAAAAAGCATCATTTAAAAGGCCGAATTAAACTGTATAAATCTGATTTGCTTGAAAGTGTTCCACTTCGTCTTTTTGATGATAAAAATGTGATAGTTACTGCAAATTTGCCATACATTCCTACTCAATTTCAAATAGATCCATCCACTAAATACGAACCGGATGTTGCGCTTTATGGTGGTGAGGATGGGTTGGATATTTATAAGAGATTAGTTGAACAACTTGAGGAGATAAAGCCAAAGGCAATTTTCTTTGAGTTATTCGAACATCAAATAGCAATACTTTGTGAGTATATGCCGGATTACGAGCTTAAATATGCCAAAAATATGACAGGGGATGCCAAATGCTTGCATTTGGCATTGAAGATTTGAGATTTCTGATTTGTGATTATTTTGGAATTTTACATTGAATCTGAGATCTGAGATCTAAAATCTGAGATATATTTTACCTTGATATGTTTCTTTTTTATGGTGAAATAGCACCCTTAACCATTGAGTTTTTGGCTTATTTTTGCTATAATATAAAGATTTAAATATCGAAATCATGATTAAAACAAAAATAAAAAGCCTAGTTGCATCTCTAATGCTGATTGCTCAAGCAGTAATAATGCCTATAGCGGTTGCCGACTTTCTGCCGGTTCGTGCTTATGGAGCAGATACTGTTGCTGGCTATGCGTCGTTACTTAGAACATCACTTGTTAATCCCGCTCAGGATATGGTGTTTGTTGTAGAGAAGCCGGATATGTCCGTAGTGCGTATTCCTGCTAAAGCAGATCTTGAAGGAATTGCCCAGGCAGATCTTTACGGTCATCAAACTAAAGTAGCTGGTGATTATAAAGTTGCCGTGGTTTTTCCAGGGTCTTCTAACTCATCTCCACAAAATTCATTTCATGTGTATGCAGATCAAATTTCAGCTACTCAATCTGATATAACAAGTACAACTCAAATGCTTTCTGCAGACGGCGAAGAGAAGACTTTTGTAACGGTTACTCTTTACGATGCGTACAGAAACCCAATTTCAAATCATCAGGCACAGCTTATTTCAAGTAGAAAAGATGATGTTGTTACAGCAATAAGCGGTGGTGTAAGTGATAGGTATGGAAGATCTAATTTTAAGGTTACATCAAAATATGCAGGTATCTCTGTTTTTACTGCACTTGATGCAACTGCTAATAAGGTTTTAGCAGATCGCGAAGAAGTTGTTTTCTTTACACCAACAAGGAAAGAAACCTCTTTCTTTGGTGGCAATATGCTTTCCGCTAGTTTGTTTACAGCGGATATCGGCCAATCCAGCAATGTAATTCCTGGTCCGGTTGATTCTTTTGATATTGAAGGTCTTCCTTCTAACGTGAAGGTAAATCAAGATCAGACAATTACTATAGTTGCACGTGATAAAGATGGAAATACAGCTACCAACTATACCGGAACAATACTTATTTCCACTCCGGATGATGAACATGCGGTATTGCCTAATAACGGTGAATATACATTTAAGGAAAGTGATCAAGGTGAGTTTACATTCAACCTAGCACTTCGTTTTACCCAGATTGGGAATCAGGTAATTCAGGTTTTTGATAAGGATAATTGGAAGATTTCCGGTGAGTTTGAATTAGAGGTAGTTCCAGCACAAGCTGTTGTAACGCCGGATGTATCAAGTTCTCTTCGGATTAAATCTCCAATAGACGGATCTGAGCTTGGAAACAGTTTAGTTGTTATTAGCGGTCAAGGAGACCCAAATATTAATTTAAAAGTGTTTGATAACGACACCAAAATTGGCGATTCAGAAACGGATAGCGATGGATTTTTTAGCTATCAGGCTCAAAACTTGATAAGCGGAGCTCATACATTCTATGCAATGTCCGACAATGGAGATGTGTCCGCATCTGTAACTATTCAAATAGATACACTACCTCCAGTATTAAATTACTTTGAAGTATCTCCAGATGGAGTTGTTACTCCTGGTATAGCACTTAGTGTTACAGCCCAGTCTGAATCCAACTTACAAGAGGTGAAAATCAGACTTCAGGGTATCGAAGAAATTCTTTCGGAATCGGGTAGTCAACCTGGAACTTACAGTGCAACTGTGGCAGCTCCGGTAACCGATGGAACTTTCCCAATCGATGTGATCTTGATAGATAGCTTATCTAATAAGGCAGAGTTTTTAAATCAATCATCTGTTCAAACTTCATCTCCATCTGAGACCCCTCCTCCAACTGTGGAAGGTTCAAGCGGGGCCGCCGGAGATGGTCTTGTTATTCTTACGTGGCACGAAGTAACGGGCCATGATTCAGAGATTCAAAAATATAGAATTTACTACGGAACAGATTACAAAAGCTTAACTCAAATTATGGAAACCGAAGGTGCTTCTACTTCTCAAATAATTGAGGGGTTAGAAAATGGCAGTCAGTATTTCTTTGCAGTCACAGCTGTTGATTCAAAGGGGCTTGAGAGCAAAGAGAAAAGTATTACAATTGCCATTACTCCAGAGTCTGAAGAAGTGGTGATGGAGGAAGTTGAGGACACTACAGGAATGATTACCGAAGATACAACAGGAGGGACTACAGGTTCAATTTACACAGATGTAACAGGCTCTGCGATTGGCGGAATACAGGGTGTTGCTTATCAAGATTCAGTAATTTTGTACTGGTCACCATATACACAAGCAACTACATATTTCTACAAAGTGTACTTTGGGCTTCAGTCAGGCCAATACGATGATTACGTTATTACAAAAAACAATAGTCCGACCGTTACTATAAGTGACTTGATTACAGGAATTCCGTATTACTTTACTGTGGTAGCTTTGGATCTTGCCGGTCGTGAAATTTCACCGCTATCTACAGAATATGCTATGGTTCCGACAGCGACTGGTGCCACATTCCACGCAGTATCTTCTGGTGTGGGCGGTGCTGCACCCCTTACCGATTCTCAACTTACCAGCGTCCCTTCTACAGAAGAAACAGGTCCTGAGGCTATTTGGATAGTTATGGCATCTTTGGTGGTTGCACATTTTTTATATCATCACAAAAAGAAGGTTCTTAATTAAAAAATTACAAAATTACAAGATTCAAAATTAATTTTGTAATAGCGAAGCGTTTGTAATTTTAAATTTTGTAATAAAAGATGCTAAATCCCATCAGTTACATCACTAAAGATTTAAAACGAATCCCACTAGGAGTGAAACTAGTTGTTCTCGTTATTTTCCTAAGAACTTTGGGATGGGGATTTGCTGATCCTTTTTATTCAATTTTTATAGAAAGCTTTAGCGAAAGCTATACCGTAGTTGGTGCTTTTATTGCTTTGATGAGCGTGATTTCACTTCTTACTGTGGTTCCTTTAATGAGGCTTACAGACAAAGTGAAAGACGCTCGCATAATGGAAGATGGAGAATTTTTATATCTGATTACTATTATCCTCTACATGTTGGCTGGATTTTTTCGGAGCGTTCCATTTTTGGTAGCAGCTTTTATTTTTAATGGCGTAGCGCACCCTCTTGTTGTTGTTGGCGCTGAATCTTATATCAGAAAGCATGGTGGCAGAGGAGGGGATGCCAGATCCTTTGGTTTTTATACGGCACTCAGCTATACCGGGTGGATTTTAGGTATGGTTATTGCCGCATTTCTTGTTCCTTACTACAGTTTGAACACAATGTTCCTCTTTGTACTCCCGAGTATTCTGATTAGCTTTTTTATATTACCAAAGATTAAAGAAAGGGGAATCAAGTCCCTTGTTCGTGGATTTAGAAGGTACTTCCATAAACGTCAGGATTTTGTGGATATTTTCAATGATTGTAAAAATTTAGACAGGAAAACGTATTTCTTTTTAATTCTTGCCTTCTTTGACGGGATGATAATGATGTTCACCTTTGTATTTATCCCTCTTCTTGCCCTGTCGCTCAATTTGGCTTTTGGAAAAATTGCATTAATAATGGCGGTAATGTATTTACCATTCATTTTTAGTTTCTTTTTTTCAGAGGCTGCGGACAGAATAAAAAAAATGAGTATGATTGCTGTAGGACTTTTTATTAGTGCTATTGCCTTTATTTTACTTTCATTTGTTATTCACCAGCTTTGGGTTGTTATACTTGCGGCAATGACTTCGCTTTCACTTGCAATAATTAGGCCTGCGTATAATGGAATGATAACGAGCTTAACTCCGAGATCGATACTAGGTGAAGTGACTAGTTTAAATAATCTTTTTGTTAAACTTGGTCATATTATAGGTCCGATTTTTACCGGGTATATAGCTGATTTGTATGGCATCAAATTCACTTTTATTATAATTGCGCTAATTGCACTCTTCTTGGGTATAGCTACGCTGACCTTGAAAGGTGTGAAACTTTTAACTAATTAATCTTATGAAAATTTGCAAATCTGACCCCGCTTAACGGGACAAGTTGTCAAATTTGCAAACCTGTTGTATCGTAATTTTGTACAAAAACACATGAAAAACAGACCTAAAATATTCACCATCGGCGGAGCAACATTCGACATCTTTATCAAGGCATACGATCAGGCCATTATGCGTATTACTACACCGCAAGAAAGAGATGAATGGCTTTGTTTAAGGTATGGCGGAAAGGTTATTGTTGATAGCGTGATCGAAACATTCGGTGGTGGTGCAACAAATACTTCAGTTGCTTTTTCCAGAATGGGTTTTGATGCAAATTTCTTAGGTAAAATTGGTGCGCATCATGGAGATAAAGTTATTGAAAATTTAGAAAAAGAAGGTGTTAACACGAAATTTACCAAGAAAACTAATAGAGATCAGACAGCTTTTTCGACAATAATAAATACTTTTGAGGGTGACAGAACTGTGCTCGGTTATGCTGGCGCAAATAAATATTTTAACGCCAAAGATCTACCTCTAAAAGAATTGGAAACTGCGGATTGGATTTTCCTAAACCATTTAACAGAAGAACATAGTAAAATCCCCGATATGCTTTTAAAGATTTTGAAAAAAAATCCGAATATTAAGCTTGCGTGGAATCCTGGTCATGAGCAATTGGTTCAGGGAATTCGTAAATGGAAGAAACTTTTAGATAGAACAGAAATACTTTTCGTAAACAAAGAGGAGGCATCTCTTTTTGCAAGAACTCCATATCAGCTTGCTGGTATCAAAAAGGATGATCCAGAATTCCATATTCATGTGACTAAGAAATTTTTACCGCCATATGCGGACGATGTTAGCGAAATAATGCTCAAATTTTTTGAAACTGGTGTAAAAAATGTGGTTATTACCGATGGCAGAAATGGCTCTCAGGCTAGTGATGGAAAGAATATTTGGTTCTGCCCAATTATTTCTCATAAGCGCATTGATACGCTTGGGGCAGGTGATGCTTTTGCAAGCGGATTTACTTCTGCAAATATTCTTGGTAAAAGTTTGAAAGACGCACTTATCTATGGTACACTCAACGCGAATTCAGTAGTAAATCATTTTGGCGCTCAGGCAGGACTGCTTACAAAAACTGAAATGGATAAGAAATATAAGGCCCAGAAAATGTGTACTACGAATACAAAATTGACAAAATAAAAATAAAATAATTACTTAATTAACATAAAAAATAAAAATGGCCGACGAAAAATTAATTAAAGCTCATGAAGCTCTTGAGACTGCAGAGTCAGCTCTTAAGCTTGCAAAACAACTTATAAATGAAGTTGGGGATATTCCAATGTCATCAAGATCTGATTCTAGATCATATGCTGAAAAAGCTGCAAATGTAACCAAGTCAGATGGAGAGGGTAGAGTTATTGAGGGTGTATTTGATGGACAGAATATGATAGATAAAAAAGGAACCGTTTATCCTGTACCAGCCAATTATGCCAGTAAGTCAAAACTTATTCCTGGGGATGTTTTAAAGCTAACAGTCACCGAAGAAGGTAAATTTTTATACAAACAAATTGGTCCAGTCGAGAGAAAAACTGTTATCGGTCCGTTAGTTTACAACGATGGCCAATATCAGGTACTTACAGATAATAAGGCTTATAATGTGTTACTTGCTTCCGTTACATATTTTCGTGCTGCAGTTGGAGATGAAGTTACACTGATTATTCCTATGGATGATAAGAATGCTGATTGGGGAGCTATCGAAGCAGCATTACCTAAATTTGGAGATATATCCACCAAAAAGGCTATGGATGATTTGGATATTGAGGAAGAGCTGGATATCTAATTACAAGATTACAAAATTAGCGCTACGCTTATTACAAGATTAATTTTGTAATTTTTGATTTTTAATATAATCTTGTAATAATTAATCTTGTAATCTTGTAATAATGAGATCAACAATTACAAACATTCATGCGCGTGAGGTTCTTGATTCACGTGGTAATCCAACAGTGGAGGTGGAGATTTTTACTGATGATATGAAAGCTTCTGCAATAGTTCCTAGTGGTGCTTCTACAGGTGTTCACGAGGCGGTTGAGCTTAGAGATGGTGATAAGAGTAGATATGGAGGGAAGGGTGTAATGAAAGCGGTTGAGAATGTAAATACGGTTATAAAAAATGAATTTATTGGTGCAGAAGTTCGTAATCAACGTCAGATAGACGAGAGGATGATTGCAATGGATGGCACCCCTAATAAAGGGAATTTTGGTGCAAACGCAATTCTTGGTGTGTCGCTTGCTGTTTCTAAAATTGCTTCTCAGGTCGAAGGTATTCCATATTTCCAATATCTTGGTAATCTGGGTAATAAAGGCGAATCATATTTGATGCCAACCCCTATGATGAATGTTTTAAATGGTGGTAAACATGCAATTAGGTCTACAGACCTTCAGGAATTTATGATAATGCCAATCGGTGCTCCAAGTTATAAAGAGGCTTTGCGTTATGGCGCGGAAACTTTTCACGCTCTCAAAAAAATTGTGAAGGAAAAAGGGTTTTCGACTTCGGTAGGGGATGAAGGTGGTTTTTCTCCAAGCCTTTCTAAGAACGAAGAGGCATTGGAATTAATTGTTCAGGCGATTGAAAAAGCTGGATATAAACCTGGAGAGGATATATCTCTTGCCATGGATCCGGCTGCTTCTGAATTTTTTGAGAATGGCAAATACCAACTAAAAACAGAGGGTCGTGCTCTTACTTCCGAGGAAATGGTTGATTATTACGATGATTTAGTCAGTAAGTTTCCAATTATTTCAATTGAGGATGGACTTGCTGAAGATGATTGGGAAGGTTTTAGATTGATGACTGAACGAATGGGGGACAGGGTCCAAATTGTTGGAGATGATTTGCTTGTTACAAATACCGAGCGACTTAAAAAATCAATTGATGGTAAAAACTGCAATTCTATTCTTATCAAACTAAATCAGATTGGAACACTT